>JAKVCN010000041.1 GCA_022448585.1 Puniceicoccaceae bacterium
ATCTCCATACATTTGAATAAAGCGGCGATAACAGTCATAGGCAAAAGCCTCGTTACCAGACTCATTGGCTAGCGCTTTAACAGTCTTGTCGTTTAGGCCCAAATTTAAGATTGTATCCATCATCCCTGGCATTGACTCACGTGCGCCAGAGCGAACCGACAACAATAGAGGATTCTTCGCTGCACCAAGTTTTTTACCTAGCTCTTTCTCAATACTAGTTACCGAAGAAATAACTTCTTTTTCTAGACTCTTTGGATAGGTGCGTTTGTTCTCATAGAAGTAAGTGCACACCTCTGTAGTCAGCGTGAAGCCAGGAGGAACGGGTAAGCCAATTCGCGCCATTTCAGCGAGGTTCGCACCTTTGCCTCCGAGTAATTCGCGAAGTTTTGAGCTTCCATCGGTTTTTTTACCGAAGTCATAACTATATTTGATAATCTGTTTTTTTGCAGATTTCTTTACTTTTTTTGCTTTTTTAGCTGGCATGGGGAAGACTTTATTGAATCGATAGGTGATATTGTAAATGCTATCATTTTAATTTTTGAGCGCACTTTAAAAAGCGTGTAGAAAATGTATTTCGTAATATCTGTCAATGGATTAGGTTCACTTTAAGTCGTTCTCATTAATTATTACAGCCATACAATAATGCATTAGGATTGCTTTAACCCGTATTAAGTCGTTACAGAAAGACTTAATGAATAATCCACAGGATAGTGATAATGACTTCGATACCTATGAATCTGAGTCGGAAGAAGATACTACGGCTATGTCTTTTCTGGAGCACCTTGAGGAGTTTCGCTGGACCGTAGCTCGAAGTCTAATCGCATTCGTGGTTGGTGTGGTCGTCGTTGTTGTTTTACTACCTAAGATTTCTGGTTTCTTACAAATGCCACTGATTCACGCCTATGGATCGGTTGAGGCAGTCGAGCAAAAGTTGATCACCTACAAGCCGATGGGAGTATTTTCGGTTTTTATTCAAATAGCTCTTTTAGGTGGCTTAGTATTATCAATGCCCTTTTTTCTATACTTTATCGCATGTTTTATTGCTCCAGGTCTTACCGATCGCGAGCGCCGTGTGGTGCGTCCGGCATGCTCTGCAGCATTTGTTTTATTCCTGTTAGGGGTCTGCGCAGCATTTTTTATTATTCTACCTTTAACTTTATCAGTTTCTGTAAAGTTCAACCAATTGATGGATTTTCAGGTATTACTGGCAGCATCCGAATATTATAATATGGTTGTATGGTTCTCTCTCGCTACAGGGGCTATCTTTCAATTTCCGCTTATTTTAGCTGTACTGGTTTTTATCCAAATTCTGAGAGTGGAGCAACTAAGACGCGCGCGCCGAGTAGTTTTTGTAGGTATGATGATATTTTCTGCTTTCCTTACTCCCGGTGGAGATTTCTTGTCTTTGCCATTAACAACCTGTATTTTGTATGGTCTCTATGAATTATCTATCCTTGTAGGGACACGTATTGAAAGAAAACGTAGTAGAGCCGATGTAGATGATGCGGCAGACGGGGATGATTGGGGGCAGTACTAATCTTTTACCGACATGCCCTGAGACTACTAGCTTGAAAAACTTTAGTTACAGCAACTAACTAAACTCAGATTACTTCGTTTCTTTTTTCTGTCTACGTTGATCGGATAGTACAATCATGAACATATTGACAGCAAACCAAAAAGTCGTTGCTATCGGGATAGCCGCAAAACAAGCCTGTAATTGCGCAACTTTTGGATCTACAGAGAAGGTGTAAGGCACTAGTTGTACACACATGAATCCATAAAAAACTAACGCAAGGATGACACCTAAAGCGATTTGTTTTTTACAAAGCAGTTTTTGATAAGCAGTAACTCTCACTATTTTCACTAAGAAATCTGTTACAACCGAGCTGTCAAAGCGAATCTTCATTCGAATTTTACAAAGTAAAATAATTATAACTTTTTCGCTTATAGTATTTTATCGCTTGAACTCATTAAACTGGTACACATTGTGATCAGTTTTAATTTTATCCACTGTTTTATGGGTACTTTATTCATTAGTCTTTTAACATTAACTCTTCTTCTTATTTCTGCTTTCGTGGTATTGCTTGTCCTTATGCAGCGTACGAGTCAAAGTGGTGGCATGGGGGCTGCATTAGGTGGAGGCGCTGCTGAATCCGCTTTTGGTTCAGACACTTCAAACGTCTTAACAAAAGGTACGATTTACGGAATTATTTCCTTCTTTGTAGTAGCACTAGTTTTATATTTATTGTATCAAGCTATTTCAGAAGAACAGTTGGAGGGAGCGGGCACAGAACTGCTCATAGTTCCTGAAATGGAAGCTCCGCTAGTAGAGGAAGTTCAATCTGATATTACTAGTGAAGATATGGATGTAGCTACAGTTGAAATGACAACAGCAGAAGACCTTATAGGAACAATGAAAGAGATGAACGATTCGGCTAAGAAGGATGTGAAGACTTCACCTGCTCCGCTAGCGGAGCCACTTGCTCCTGCTGCAAATTAATGCGACTCGTGCTGAGATACCCATCTCTATGTTTGTTTCTGCTTTCTTTAGAACTTGGTACTCGAATTCTTGTAACAGCTCTAGTTAGTCTGTCACTTTCGTGTCTTCCTGCAGTAGCTCAATCGTACCGAGCCAGTAATTTTAAGCCCTCTAAATTGCCTAATCACCTAGATGTATATGAACAAAAGGCCTACCTGCAGTCGCTTCGCACTCAAAGAATAGACGGGGATTATTGTTTAAAATTCCAACTAATTCATAAGCCGCGCCGAGCTAATAGTCAGTATTATGACGGTACTTTATACGGATCTTTCAGTGATAAAAGTCCGATGATTCGTTTTTTACTAGAAACTACTGGGCAAATAGACAGTGCGTCGGAAGCGAGTAAGGAAGTTATAGCTGAAATGATTATACATGGTGGTTTCAGGCCATCTTCCTGGTCTCGTGAGAAGCAAAGTAGTTCATTCTTACTTATGCAGGGTACAGAAACGCTTAATCCAATAGTGCCTAACATATTATTTCGCACCTTCGATTTACAGATGCCATATGTTTATTGGGAAAATTATTTGTATGTTGGTCCAGATCGAATTGGTCGAGCAGGCGGTGTTCAAATATTTAATATGTACCCGCCTACAGAGTCTCCTGCTGTATTAGCTGGAGTAGAGTCTGTGCGTATTGCGTTAGATAATTCTTACTCTGCTTTGCGTAGGGCTAGCATTATCATGATAGGCGAAACAGTTGATAGTATTTTAGAAACAAGGAGTTTTTCAAAGGTACAAAATCAGTGGATACTTCGTGAAGTTGCTTTGTCCAATCCTACTACTAAGGACTGTACCTCTTTTAAAGTTTGTTCTGTTGCTCTTGGTATTACTTTAGACAGTTCTATTTTTAATCCCGCATCCACAATTCAGCTACCAAATTTTGAGAGTAATTATTTCGAAGATTTATAATCGGTTTATATATTAGTGTCTTATACGAGCTGATATTTCGTGTTATATATCAACCTTCTAACACTGCTAATAGTAGTATCTTTACTAAGTTATTATTTAAGCTTTGAAGTCTATACCTATTTACTTTTGACTTGCGGTAAAACCTGTACTTTTAGCTGGGTAAGTTCTAGCGTCGGTTGGGGTGATTACAATTAGTGAACTTATTCGGTTTGCGATTAGTATTTATGATACTCAAGAATCAGAGAATCATCTTCCTGCGCACCGGCTAAGAATAAGATTGCAAAGAAGAAAAGTAAGTACTTTTCTGCGGCATTCTTAGGCTAGGCTTGCTTTTGCCAAAGCAGAAGTTTTTGATCCAGCGCTTTTACTACTTGTCTTAATAGAACAATGTAGTGAGAGCGCTTTTTATTTTTATGAATAATCCTATAAAACTTTCTACTTGGGCAGAGAACATAGCTCCCTCCCCAACGCTAGCTGTTGATGCTAAAGCCAAGGAATTGAAAGCAGCAGGCGAAGACGTTTGCGGCTTTGGAGCTGGAGAGCCTGATTTTGACACACCAGACTTTATTAAAGAGGCTTGTGTTAAAGCTCTTTCTGAGGGCAAAACTAAGTACGCTTCAGCACCAGGCATCCCAGAGTTACGCGCATGCATTGCTGAAAAATATCAACGCGATAATGGTGTGGGTGGAGTCGAAGCCGCTCAGGTTGTAGTCAGTCCCGGTGGAAAGTACTCCTGTTACTTGGCTATTCTTGCGGTCATTAGCCCAGGGGATGAAGTTATAGTACCTGCACCTTATTGGGTAAGCTACCCCGAAATGGTAAAGCTTGCTGGTGGAGTACCTAAAATTATTTTTTCGGGTACAGACACTGGATTTAAAATTTCACCAGAGCAGCTTCGCGAGTCAATTACACCAAAGACACGCATGGTAATATTAAATAGCCCCTCTAATCCAACCGGCGCAGTTTATACTCCTTCAGAAATTGAAGCGCTCACACAAGTAGCGGTTGAAGCAGGCATTTATATTATGTCAGACGAGATATATGAATATTTACTTTATGACGGGGTGGAGCATGTGAGCCCTGCATCTTTTTCAAAAGAAGCCGCTCAATTAGTCATCACTGTTTCAGGTTTTAGCAAAACTTTCTCCATGACAGGGTGGCGACTTGGAACATTAATGGCGCCTTTACCAATCGCGAAAGCAGTTGCCAGTATTCAAAGCCAAACCAGTTCGAATGCGACTACTTTTGCGCAATATGGGGCACTGGCAGCAATGCAAAATTGGGATAAATCATTATTAGCAATTCATGGTATGCTTGAGGTGTTTAACCTGCGCCGCTTACTTTTGCTGGAGGGCTTACAATCGATTGACGGAATTGAATGTCCTCGTGCGCAAGGTGCTTTTTACCTCTTTCCCAACATTGAAGCATTGGGACTGACCGCTAACGATTTTACAGCGAAGATCCTTCGTGATGAAAAAGTTGCGCTTGTACCTGGTGAAGGCTTTGGTGCTCCAGGCTGTGTACGCCTTAGTTATGCTATATCCGATAGCATGATTGAAAAAGGTATTGAGCGAATCGCGCGTTTTTGTAAGGGGCTTAAATAATCCATATTATAGAAATTTTGATAGGCTCATTTTAGAGTAGTTAACCTATGAATAATAAAGAAAAAATTATCTACACAATTACTGACGAAGCCCCTGCTCTGGCGACTCAATCACTATTACCCATTATTAGCGCTTACACTGCTGCAGCAGGAGTAGCAGTAGAGACAAGAGACATCTCTTTGTCGGGCCGTATTTTAGCTAGTTTTCCAGAGTTCTTACAGCCATCACAGCGAATTTCAAATGACCTAGCTGAACTTGGAGAACTTGCGAAGTTACCGGAAGCTAACATCATTAAGTTACCTAACATTTCTGCGTCTATTCCGCAAATGAAAGCTGCGATAGCGGAACTTCAAGAGCAGGGATTTAATGTGCCAACATATCCAGAGGAGCCCAGCAATCAAGTGGATCTTCAGATCCAATCTCGTTATGATAAGATAAAAGGAAGTGCGGTCAATCCAGTCTTACGAGAGGGTAATTCAGATCGTCGTGCTGCCGAAGCGGTTAAGCAGTATGCGAAAAATAATCCACATCATATGGGTGAATGGTCAGATAATTCTAAATCTGTTGTTTCAAGTATGGCTGCAGATGATTTTTTCGGTAATGAAAAATCAATCACCATAAATGAGGCAACCACTGCAAAAATTGAGCTCGTTACTAATCAAGAAACTATAATTCTCAAAGAGGGAATTGCTTTGCAGGAGGGGGAAGTTTTAGATGCTACTTTTATGAGTGTTAAGGCGCTTCGTAAGTTCTTAGCTGAGCAGATTGGCGCTACGAAGAGTGCGAAGATCTTGTTTTCATTGCATATGAAAGCTACAATGATGAAGGTTTCTGACCCCATTATTTTTGGTCATTGTGTTTCCGTTTTTTATAAAGATGTCTTCGAAAAACATATTGAAATTATCACCGATGTTGGCGTCGATGTTAGAAATGGACTGGGCGACCTTTATGCAAAAATCGAAGATCTTCCCCTAGAAATAAGTGCTGAAATTAAAGCGGATATCTCTAAAGTTTATGAATCTGCACCAGATATTGCTATGGTTGATTCCGATAAGGGCATCACCAATCTTCATGTGCCTAGTGATGTTATCATCGATGCCTCGATGCCTGCTGCTATTCGCTCTTCTGGTCAAATGTGGAACAAAGATGGTAGGCAGCAAGATACTAATTTTATAATTCCTGATCGTAGTTATTCTGGCGTGTATGCAGCCACAGTAGATTTTTGTAAAGAGCATGGTGCTTTTGATCCTGCCACGATGGGAACAGTTCCTAATGTTGGACTTATGGCTCAAAAAGCTGAGGAATATGGTTCTCATGATAAGACCTTTGAAGTGCCACAGAATGGCACGATTCGTATAGTCGATAGTAGCGGTGCTATCCTTTTACAGCATAAAGTAGAAACTGGTGACATCTGGCGTGCTTGCCAAGTTAAGGATGCTCCAATTCGCGACTGGGTAAAGCTAGCAGTTTCGCGTGCTCGAGTAACTGGCGCGCCAGCAATATTTTGGTTAGATAAAGCACGCGCACATGATGCCCAATTGATTGCTAAGGTGGAGGCCTATTTATTAGATCACGAAATAGACGGATTGGATTTACGTATTCTTGCTCCTGTCGAAGCAACAAAAGTGACACTGCAGCGAGCTAATGCGGGAGAAGATACCATTTCAGTTACAGGAAATGTGCTTCGAGATTATTTGACTGATTTATTTCCCATTCTTGAACTTGGAACAAGTGCTAAAATGTTATCGATTGTTCCTCTGATGAATGGCGGCGGGCTCTTCGAGACAGGTGCAGGTGGGTCGGCGCCGAAGCATGTGCAACAATTTTTAAAAGAAAACCATTTGCGTTGGGATTCACTTGGAGAATTCTTGGCGATTGGAGCTTCTTTGGAACATTTATCGATGGTCTTTAACAACAATAAGGCGCGCGTTCTTACTAAGACGCTGGATATTGCTAACACTCAGTTTCTCCAAGCCAATAAGTCTCCTTCTCGTAAATGCGGCGAATTAGACAATAGAGGTAGTCATTTCTATTTAGCTCTTTATTGGGCACAAGCACTAGCACAACAAAAAGAGGATTCCGAGCTTAGAGAGCGATTTACACCTTTTGCCGCATTGCTTGCCGACAATGAATTGGGTATAATTGAAGAATTGAATAATGCGCAAGGTAAGGCTCTGCAGATAGGTGGATACTTTCGCCCAGACATAGCACTTGTATCAAGTGCTATGCGTCCTAGCTCAATATTTAACTCCTTACTTGCTGCCCTTTAGGGTATTGAGAGAAGTTAGTTTACCAGGTAGGCGACAAATAGTAAGCGTAGCTAACAAGGTCTCTAACTATTCGTTTTACCCATACCTAGTTTTATTTGTACTTCAGGGAATTTATTGAGCTCCGTGACAAATTCTTCTACTGAGAAATCAGCAACAATAAAGTCTTCGAATTCGAAGGTGGGCGCACAAGTCTGGCCACTAACATTGATCATAGCGGACATCTCTTTAGGGTCTAGGCTAACATTTCGTAGATCAAGATCAACACCTTGATTTTTGAAATATTTTAGCGCTTCTTCGCACCATGGGCAACCTGGTTTTATGTACAGTTTAGGCTTTGCTAGCATGTTTTATATGTAGAACATATCCTCCTACTGGCAACTGAATTTACTATTTAGCAATCATAATTAGTGACTTTTAGTTAGATAATACACATTTTGAACCTTAAAGAAACGGTTCTATTTCTTGCGCGTTCAATATGGATGAATATAAATTATTGTTGCCAAGTATGAATTCTTTATCTGCACAGCCTCCTAATTTTATTTCTGTAAAAGGAGCGCGCGAACACAATTTACGTAATTTAACTTTAAAAATTCCTCGTGATCAATTGGTCGTTATTACCGGAGTCAGTGGTTCTGGTAAATCTTCCTTAGCTTTTGATACGGTATATGCTGAGGGTTACCGTAAATATATGGATGGCTTATCTGCAAAGGCGCGCTTAGTACTAGAGCAGTTGCCCCGTCCAGATGTTGATTTTATCGAAGGGCTATCTCCAGTAATAGCGGTCGGGCAGCGTACTGGTGGGGGCGCTAATCCGCGCAGCACTGTAGCCTCTGTTACAGAAATTGCTGATTTTGCTCGGGTGTTATGGGCAGTTTGCGGTACACCTTATTGCCCAATTGATGGAGGCTTGATTGAGCGTCGTTCCATGGATGATTGTTTAACGAGGGTCTTTGCTGAACCTGAAGGAAGTCGCTTGATGATTTTATCTCCTTTTTTAACGGCCAAGCCTGCTATTCTTAGGGAAGAGCTGCCTCGCTTACAACAGCGCGGGTTTCAGCGGGTACGATTAAATGGCGTGGTGCGCCGCTTAGATGAGCCTGGCATTATAGATTCTAAAGCTAGCCAGATTAGTGTAGAGATTGTAGTCGACCGTATTGTGCTAGCAAAAGACCAGCGTAGTAGGCTAGCTGATTCGCTTGAACTAGCATTTAGTGAGGGTGGAGATCGTGCGATTGTTATGATTCAACAAAGTGACTCGGACGAATGGAGTGAGTTTGCCTTAAGTAACCGCCTATCGTGCGTGATATGTGGCACTGTTTATGAGCCACTAACTCCACGCAGTTTTTCATGGAATCATGCAGAGGGTGCTTGTGAGAGTTGTGGTGGTTTAGGTGAAACCTTGCAATTTCAGCCTGAACTACTAGTTCCAGATTCTACTAAGTCTGTGAAGAAAGGGGCGATAAAGCCTTGGCGATTAGGGTCAAAACAGATGATTATAAAGCGCAATGCGATACTTAAACAATTAGCAGAGCAGTTGCCTTTTGATCCAGACTTGCCTTGGGGTGAACTTCCAGAAGAGCAGCGCGATCAACTTCTTCTCGGGACTGGAGAGCGGCTTTTTAGTTTCAAGCTCAAGGGAGGAAATTCAAAGCCAGAGATGTTGCCATTCCATGGCGTTTTAGCTGACTTAGAAAATACTCGTCGAAAGACAAGTAGTGATGGCTTGCGAGCTCGATTGATGGCTTACCAGACGAGCAGCCCATGCGCGCAGTGCGGTGGCCGTCGATTACGCGCAGAGAGTTTAAGCGTCTCTATTGAAGGAGCTTCGATTGCAGATTTTTTAGATTTATCATTAACGGAAGCCTGTTCGTTTGTTCAGCGTCTAGAAACAAACCCTAACTACTCTAGGGTAAGTGATGCCGTGCGTGGATTGTCCTCGCGATTAAAATTCTTAAATGAGGTTGGGTTGAGTTATCTAACTCTAAATAGATGCTACTCGACTCTTAGTGGTGGAGAAGCGCAGCGAGTGCGACTAGCCACACAGCTTGGGATGTCTTTAGTCGGTGTTGTTTATATTTTAGATGAGCCGAGCATAGGTCTTCACCCGCTAGATAACCGCCGCTTAATCCATACACTTTCCAACCTTCGAGATCTTGGTAATTCTGTAATAGTAGTCGAGCATGATGCTGATACAATGCGTGCAGCAGATCATTTGATCGAACTTGGTCCAGGAGCGGGAAGTGAAGGTGGTTCTTTGATCTATGCAGGTTCACCACAGTCTTCATATACTTCTACATCTAGTTACTCTGGTAGTTTCTTATCTGGTAAAGATGCGGTTCATAAGGAGGCGAAGACACTAGAGCCTAGGCAGGAATGGTTGAAAGTAATCGCCGCTAAAGAGAACAACTTAAAGTCTATTGATGTGCATTTTCCTGTGGGTTTACTAACTGTTGTATGTGGGTTGTCTGGCTCTGGAAAAAGCACTCTAGTTAATGACATACTGGCAAAAGCGGCTGCCTTTAGACTCAACCGTACAAAAACGATTCCAGGCAAGCATGCCAAAATTGAAGGCCTTGGCTCTTTTAGCTCAGTAGTCCAAGTTAATCAGGATCCAATTGGGCGTAGCCCCCGATCCAACCCTGCTACTTACACTAAACTGTTTGATCAGTTACGAGATCTTTTTACTAAGTGCTCCCTAGCTAAAATTCGGGGTTATAAGCGTAGCCGTTTTAGCTTTAATGTCAGTGGAGGGCGCTGTGAGCGATGCAAGGGGGATGGTATGATCAAATTAGATATGCAATTTATGGCTGACGTTTATAGTGAATGCCCGAGTTGCCAGGGGAAAAGATACAATCGAGAGACGCTGGATATACGCTTTAAGGGGTATAGTATTTCGGATGTATTAGAAATGAGTGTGCAAGACGCACTGAATGTATTTAACAAGCAGCCTCGCATTTACGAAAAATTAAAGACGCTTTCGGATGTTGGTCTAGGGTATATTAAGATAGGACAACCAGCCACAACTTTGTCAGGTGGCGAGGCTCAGCGTATTAAATTAGCTTTAGAGCTAAGTAAGCGTCAGCAAGGAGAAACTTTGTACATCTTAGATGAGCCGACGACCGGACTGCACTGGTTAGATGTTCAACGGTTACTAGATTTGTTATTTCGCTTACGCGATGCGGGTAATTCGATCATTGTGATTGAGCATGACCTTGATGTCATACGCTGCGCTGATTGGATTGTAGAGCTTGGCCCTCAAGGTGGAGAGTCTGGTGGAGACTTAGTCTATGCTGGTAGCGCAGAAGAGTTTCAGCACGGTACAACTACGCCCACGCAGCAATGCCTATAAAATAAAAATCCTTCTTTTATTCCGTAGCGGATGGAACGTTACCTTATAGAAAAGGAATATACTGTATGGGATTCCAGTTGCGCTCCTCTTGAATAATTACGCCATTTTCACTTCGTGTGCTCGAGCAAGCAGTAAAGCTGCTGATTAGCAATGCAGTAATTATTGATAAAAAGAGTATCTTTTTGAAGACTTTCATAATCTAATTTTCTAGTGCTGTTTTTGACTGCTTGTCGTACAAATTTTTATAGAGCGAGTTTTTGGGATAAAGTTCCGCATGTGTCCCACTAGTGATGACTTTACCTGATTCAAGGACAAGAATACTATTCGCGTGCTGAATGGTACTAAATCGGTGGGCGATTATAATTACTGTGCGCCCTTTAGACAGTTCTTCTAGCGCAGTTTGGATTTGATGCTCACTTTCTGCATCGAGCGCAGATGTAGGTTCATCCAGTATGATAATAGGAGCATCCTTTAAAAAAGCACGTGCTATTGCGATGCGCTGTCGCTCTCCACCAGATAGTCTTGCTCCGCGTTCACCAACCCTTGTTTTATAGCCTGCTTCAAGCGCTTCAATAAATGTATGTGCATTTGCCATTTGCGCGGCTTTGATGATTTCAGCATCCGTTGCATGTGGCTTACCTAAAAGAATATTATTTGCTATGGTATCGCCGAACAGAACGGCTTCTTGTGAAACGAGCGCAATTTGTGCACGTAAATCAGCTTTGGAGATTGTGCGAATATCGAAGCCGTCAATAGAAATGCATCCACTAGTTACATCGTAAAAGCGCGGTACTAAGTTAGCGAAGGTTGACTTACCTGCACCACTTGGTCCGACCAGTGCCACAGATTGTCCTGCCTGAATATCTGCATTGATAGATTGTAAGACAGGTTCGTCTGCATATTGAAAGGAGACATTTTTAAATTTGATGTGCCCTTTTATCACACCTAGATCTACTGGATCAATTGCCTCTGGGACTGTGTCCTCGGTTTCAAGTATGTATTCTAATCGATCGAGTGAGGCTTCGGCTTCGCGTATTGTATTCGATACACTTCCGAGTTTTTTAGTGGGTTGGTAACACATATAAAGCGCCACCAAAATTGAGGCAAGGGCACCTTCATCTATATCTCGCTGAATAGCAAAATAGAGGGCTCCAACAATTGCGCCAGCAGTTACAATTTCTATGATAGGTGTGAGCGCTTTGTCATATTTCACTACTTTCATCGACTGCTTAAAAAAGCGCGCACAAGTCTTAGCAAATCGTTCACTTTGCTGTATTTCTAAATTATAAGCACGTATTTCTCTAGTGGCTGATAGGTTTTCGCTGAGGACGTGATTGAGTTCTCCTGCTTGTGATTGGGCAAGAGTGGCTTTTTTTACAATCGCTTGACCAATAAACCGAATTGGCAGGACGCAGGCAGGCACGGAGGCTAGGGCTATTAGTATGAAGCTAATATCTTCTGCTTGGAATGAGAGATAAATCAAATAACAGCCAGCTGCGAGCAAGGTTGCTGGCTCTTTGATTAAACTATCCACTACTTTGACAATGGCAGTTTGCAGGAGCGTTGTATCGACGAGTACACGGCTCATTAAATCACCTGTTTTATTTTTTTGGAAAAAGCCGAGCGGTAACTTCTGAATATGATCAAAAACCTTACGACGGATGCGCTCCAATACATACATTCCTGAGTAGGCTATAAAATAGGAGTTTATGAAGCTGCCGAGTGCGCGCAAGGCGAACATGATTGGAACTAGAGCGAGATAGCCTAGTAGAATTGAAGATTCTGGTTTTTCTGGATCGGTGACGAGTGGTACCAAATGCTTAGTCACGTAAGGTAAGCCAAAGCCAGATGAGGCTGCGTAGATCAAGCCTGCTAGTAAGCCCATTCCAAATTGGAGCTTTACTGGCTTAAGGAAATTGAAATAGGGTCTGAAGCGATGCAGTAGCATAATGCAATTAAGCCATTTATTGTATGCGAGTCGATTTCACGTTTCTTATACTATGCTTTTTAAGCAAGAGTCATAGTATTTTTGACTCAATACTATTGATAGTTTAAAGAGCATAATTTTACAGAATACAATAGCGGAGATGACTGCACACTTGCAAGTATCTCCTTAAGTGTACTGTTTATCTTATTGTGTACTCTTCAATGAATCAAGGTAGAGCTTATTCTGGAATTTTTAAGTTACTAGAATATTGCATTGCGCGGTCAGCTTTGTGCTTCTTAAGAACTTTGCCAGTAAAACTAGTTTACTTTTTGGGAGAAAAAATTGGCTGGATTTGCTGGAAGCTAATGTCTAACCGTAGGGCAATAGTTAAAGAAAACCTGGGGATTGTGCAACGATGGATCGATCAGCAGGAAGATTCCAGTGTAGTGCTGGGATTGGCCAATGGTAAAACTATTGATACTGCGACTAAAGAAGTATTTTGCCGAAGCGCTGCTAATTTGCTCAGCACTTTTTCTTTTGTTGCTTTACCATTTAAGAAAAGATCATCCCTTATCGATTTTGAGAATATAGAAGTACTTAAGGATGCAGTAGAGCAAGGTCATGGAGTAGTCTTGCTAATGGCTCACATGGGTCCTTGGGAGGTAGTATCCGTTTTTGCAGAGCATTTTACTAGTAATAACGTGAAGGCTCCACTTGGAGCGATTTATAGGACGCTGAATAACGATTACATGGAAAAATGGTACCGAGGTCAGCGACAACGCCAAGGTATGCAGCTATTCAAGCGTAAAGCAGGGTTAATGGAAGTGTTTAAATTTACGAAAAGTGGCGGTATCCTCGCCATATTTGCTGACCAACGAGTCAGTACTGGTGAAAAAGCCGAATTTTTTGGTAAGCCTGCTTTAACAACACCACTTGTTGGGTTGCTAGCCAAGCGAGCTAAGGCTTCCGTTGTATCGCTAACATTAAAGTACGAAAAGAGTTGTAAATTAAAAGTAAAATTTCGCTTAGTAGACTTTGATAAAGCAAACACTAGAGAGGAGCTTGCCAAGTTGACGAACCAAGAGCTTGAGCAGGTTATAACCAACGATATGACTAGTGGATTTTGGTTTCATGATCGATTCAAGATGTAGGCTATTGGATTTGTTATGAGTAGACCCCTAAATAAGTCTTTCATGCATTTAGGCATAAATAATAATTAGAAAGTAGATTTACCGTTTCGAAAAATGCGCTAGCCTTAGGGATGGGATCAAAAAAAGTAAAACTTACTTTTTAGATTTACGTAGCGTAATTCGCTATTTTCCATCACAGGTTCGATCCTACTTTCGCTTTGCATAATGACTAAGTCACAGATTAAATCATGGCATATGGATGGTACGCTAATTGTTGTTAAGCACTACGTAGAAGCTTGAGATGATTACACGGATTTACTCGAAAAAATTGAATATTATTTGCTTTACTCCGATGAAGCGTAACAAATCATCCTTAATTTTCAGACCTACTATCAACAATTTACTAGTTTAAAGAAAGAACATTTAATAGGATTACTTGTAGTTAAGAAGCACTTCTCCTTGAGTGGTCAGGTAGTCTAAAATTATTTTGCCGCACATAAATATAATAGCTCGCACCAATGGAGTCGGTCTCGATCAAGATGTGGACTTAATCTTTAACGTGCTAACAAATGCTGGCTTTAAGGTCACTATTAGTCACTGCCGCAGTATTCCCTTTTGCTCGTACCTGGTGCGTCGTCCTGCCCAGTATGATGCGAATATTTTTGTAGAGCGGATTTTCCCTCGTTGGTTGTCTTCTGCGAAGAAAAACTTTCTTATTCCAAATCAAGAGCGTTTCCCTCGTCGACATTTAAGATACCTACGCCACATAGATTCTGTTTTGTGTAAAACAAGACATGCTTTGGATATTTTTGCAAAATTTACTGCAGCGCAATATATTGGTTTTACCTCTGAAGACCGAGCACTGCCTACCGTTGATAAAGATTATAATACATACTTGCACTTAGCGGGTCGTAGCACCCTTAAAGGCACGGAAACTATTTTAGATATTTGGAGCAAGCATCCTCAATGGCCAAAACTCACCTTAGTGCAGTGTAAAGAAAATGCGCCTAAAGTAGTAGCTGAGAATGTGCGGCTTATTTCAGGTTACATAGAAAAAGATGATTTGCTCAGAGAGCTCAACGCTCATGGCGTGCATCTATGCCTATCTAGGTCGGAAGGGTGGGGGCACTATATGGTGGAGGCTATGAGTTGTGAGGCTATTGTTGTCACTACCGATGCGCCGCCAATGAATGAGATTATTAATTCATCCACTGGAGTATTGGTTCCTTATAATAGGCAAGAAGTCCGCCATCTCGGTATCAACTTTTACGCTGATCCGGAAGCCTTAACCAAAGAGCTGAATCGAATATTTAATTTAAGTGCAGAAGATAAAATTAATTATGGAAAAAATGCGCGCAACTGGTTCGAGCGTAATCAACATGACTTTTTAGGTACTTTCCCTGGGATTATCCAAAAACTTCTCCACTAAGATGGAACATGGTAAATTAGAAGAGACGGAGCTCATATTAGGAAATTCAAATCCTAAATTTTCTGGTGTCACTTCGACGATGTTACAGGTATTGGAGCATCAAAAAGAATTACTGCCGCTTGCTGTCCTTGGTAAGCACTACCTCGCAGATCAGGCCCTCGCTATTAATTTTATGGAAGCTGTAAAGCTTTGCAGAAGTCCCCTGCCAAATGGAAAAGCACGCATCTTTCACGCTCGGCGTAATAATGAAGCACTGCAAGCTTTTGCGCTAAAGAGTCTATCACCCACACCACTTAAAATTGCGTTTACATCAACCGCGCAGCGCGAGCACTCATGGATAACTCGCTGGATTATACGTAAAGCGGATGCGGTTATCTCTACATGCTCGGCTGCGGCAGCTTATATTCAAGATGGCCCCGATATTATATCTCCTCACGGAGTTGACTTAGAGCGATACCATCCAGCTATTGATCGCAAAAAACTGTGGAGCGAGCTAGGCCTGCCTGGAAAGTATGGAATCGGTATTTTTGGCCGAGTTCGCCATCAGAAGGGCGTCGACGTATTGGTGGATGCTATGCTGCCATTACTTGCAAAATTTCCAGACTTCACGGTCGTGGTTTGTGGAGAAGTGACACCTAGCAATAAAAAGTATTTCGATGCGCTTCGTACAAAAATTGCAACTGCAGGATTTGTAGAACGCTTTGTTTTTCTCGGCAAACAACCATTCTCAAAGATTCCTAGACTGTTTAGGGCAATGCATCTTGTCGCTGCTCTAAGTCGTAATGAAGGCTTTGGGCTTACTGTATTAGAAGCGATGGCTAGTGGAACTGCTGTGCTTGCTTCTAAGGCCGGTGCTTGGGAGGATATTGTACGCAATTCAGAAACAGGAAATATTGTTCCGTGTAGCGATATAATTACTACCAAAAATACATTAGAGCACCTACTTAATAATGTTCCAAAACTTGAAGAAATGGGACAAAAAGGTAGGCTCTGCGCCGAATTGAATTACTCTTTAAAAAATGAGGCTGAATTTCTCTCTAATTTTTTTATCAAGCTACAAGCGGCCAATTAAAATGTAAAGTCAGTAGATTGATTCTACCCAATGTACTATCATGAACCCAGTTTTTTCAGAATTTAACCGTGAAGGATTTGTGGGTGTAGCTCGAGCGGACTTTTTATCCAAGCTGCCAGTGGGGCGCTTGTCTGGTTTGCATAATGAAGTCGAGGGCGCCCGTGATAGGGCGCTTGCTTTGGGGCGCCACCAAGTGGTTGTAATCGACTTTGAATACGAAGGAACTATGCGGCCTGTAGCAGTTAAATATTTTGGGAAGCAAAGTGCTTGGAAAGATCGTTATGACCGTAAGCATGGCAGCAAGGCTGCGCGTTCTTTCAAGGCTGCTGGCTTCCTTGGAAAAAATAAAATTAGCACCCCGCCTGCCTTGGCGTATTTAGAGCGTTGGGATAAAGGGCGCTTGGCAGAAAGTTTTTATTTATCCACTTACGTTCATGGTTTTGAAAATCTTAGGACTCAACTTTTAAAAATTTACCAATCGAAAGGGCCATGTTCTAAATTCGTCGATCTATTGGAGCAAGTTGGTAAGGCTATAAGGAGGATGCATGATGCTGGCTTCTGCCACCGAGATTTAGGTAATCAAAATATAGAGTTGTTGCATGGCTCTAATGGTGAACAAGATGAGGTGCATTTCCTTGATTTAAATCGTGGGCGCATTCGAAACGAGCTGAGCATGCAAGATAGGGCTCGTGATTTTTCTAGACTCGATCTGCCATCAGAATTTTTGCATATTTTAATTAAGATTTATTGGCAGTCGCCCGAACCGCTCGGTTTCTATAAAAAAGTAATGAGATTGAAGCGCCGTTTCTACTGGTGGCAGAAAAGCCGAAATATTCGTCATCCGATTTGTACTTTAAAAGAATTAAAAAAAGGTGCAGGCAATCGGTCCCCAAAGCATACAGATCTCTGGATTTGGGATGAGCGCTCTGCTCAAGCATCTATTACCATGAATCGAGCAGACCGTAAAAAATGCCATTCATGGCTAAATTATAGCAAGATTGCATACTCCAATATAAAATCTTTCTTTGGCATAACGCAACTTTATCGTAAGCAGATGGCACAAGCCTATCAGCGCAGGGTTGAATTTACTGGAAGAATTGGGATGTCTTTAGAACCCGCTGATCTGGATTTTAATCAACAACTTTTATTACTCGGAGAGCTCGGAAAAATACCTGTTCTCCTGCGCTTCGGTCACCATGAAGATAAAGCTCAATGGGATAAGACGCTTGGATATTTGTATGATTTACACAGTAAAGGACATCCTATCATGGTTGCGGTTCTGCAAGATCGACAAGCAGTCATGGAGCCGGAATCTTGGCGTAAATTTTTGTTTTATCTTTTTCAGAAATTTGAAGATAAGGTCGAGTTTGTAGAAGTCGGGCATGTAATTAACCGTGTAAAGTGGGGTGTCCACAATATGAGCGAATATTATAAGCTCATGAAGCCTGTAGCTGAGTTACGAGCGATTTATCCAAATATACAGATAGTCGGGCCTGCTTGTATCGATTTTGAACTACACTATACTGTAGGCGCCCTTGATCAATTGCCAAAGGATCTTAATTTCGATGCACTCTCACACCACTTATATGTAGACCGCAGGGGCGCGCCTGAGAACAGGCAAGGTAGCTTCGCTACATGTGAGAAAGCTGCTTTGCTAAAGGCTGTAGCAAGTCATTCTATTCGTTGCGCTGACAGAGTGATTGTATCCGAAGTGAATTGGCCAATAATTGATACCGGAGTTTGGTCTCCTGTGGCAGCTTCTTATTTACCTAAAGA
>JAKVCN010000042.1 GCA_022448585.1 Puniceicoccaceae bacterium
AGGACAAATGTACAATTTCTTAAAATAATCGATCGCGATAATATTCAAATAGAAATTTGGGAGCGTGGAGCTGGTTATACCCTAGCTTCTGGCTCAAGCAGTAGTGCTGCTGCTGCTGTAGCTTATCGCTTAGGGCTCTGCAATGAATCGATTACTGTGCACATGCCGGGCGGTAAAATTTGCATTGAAATAAGCTCAAAATATGAAATACGCATGAGCGGTCCAGCAACGCGTGTCGCATTAATTGACTTTGACATAGAAGCATTAAACTTTAATGTAAACCAATAGTTACAAAGAACTTATAGTATAATTACTCTACTTTTATAATTATAAGCGCACCCTTATTTTTGATCATTAGCCAGCGCTGCTGGTTGATTCAAGCTCATACAATGTAACGCGCCTCCTTCTTCAATAAAGATACGGCAATCAAAGCCAACAATTTGTCGACCAGGAAAACAATTAGCTATAATTTTAAGAGCATTCTGATCCGACTTAGCTTGCGCAAAGGTCGGTACTAGTACTGCATTATTGAGGACTAGGAAATTCAAATAGCTTGCAACAAGAGGTTCTTCATTAACTTCGATAGGTGCTGGTAGTGGAATGCTTACTATATTGAAAGTCCTGCCCTTAGCATCTGACATTTTTTTGAGACGACTTCTGTTTTCCTCCAGTAATCGATAATTCTTAGAATCTTTTGATGCTGTAGCTACAAGAATACTATATGGCTTAAAAAAACGTGCTACATTATCAACATGACCATCGGTATCATCCCCAATAAGACCCTCATTGAGCCATAGCACCTTATCGATGCTTAAATCTCGCTTAAATATTAGCTCGATTTCCTCTACTCTTTCTGGACCTAAACGATTTGGATTCATTAAAACCGCTTTGGTTGTCAGCAAGGTCCCAGAGCCGTTACTATCAATCGATCCACCTTCAAGAACTAATGATTTCCGGTTAAAGCAACGTATTTTCAATTGATGAGCAATCCATTTAGTGGCGGCATCATCAAGTGATTGTTGCGGAAATTTATTACCCCATGCATTAAAACTGCAATCAATAGAAACTGCATGATTCGTATTCAAACTAAGCATGAAAAGTGGTCCAAAATCACGAATCCAAATATCATCGGTTTGGTAATTATATAGTAGGATATTTTTATCACTTCCTGCTTTCACTAGCAAAGCTCGAAGTGGAGCTTGTAGCAAGCTAGGGCATAAGATCCGCACCTGCTGAAAACGCGCAGCTAAAATATATAAATCTACTAATTGCTCACGTACTTTATCAATTTTTTCGGGCCAAATATCTTCACGTACAGGCCAAGCAAACCAAACGGCTTCTTGCGACTCCCATTCGGCAGGCAAACGGTAACCTAGTGAATTTTCCCCTGCAGGTTGCGGTACGCTCATAACAAAACATTCAACCAAGAAAAGTTAGACTTACCCTTTTTCTTGATCCAATATAAGCTCAGTTATGCCCGAATAGGAAGCTACACGACGATCACGAAAAAATGGCCAGTCTCGACGCGTTTCTTCCAGACCAATCAAATCACAATCCGCATAAACGATAGCATCTGTATCTGCAGGCGCACGATCCATTACCTGCCCATACGAATCAGCAATGAAGGATTGACCCCAAAATTCAATTTCTGACTCTACACCAACTCGGTTGACTGCAGCCACATAACACCCATTAGCAACAGCATGGCCGCATTGTATGGTTTCCCATGCATTATGCTGAGCAATTCCAAGATCGCCTTTTTCATTCTTTAACCATCCAATCGCACTCGGGTAGAAAAGAATTTCTGCACCTCTTAACGCAGCAAGACGAGCTGCTTCAGGATACCATTGGTCCCAACAAATAAGAACTCCTATCTTTCCAAAAGCAGTATCCCATACCTTATATCCAAGATCGCCTGGGGTGAAGTAGAACTTTTCTTCAAATCCAGGATCTTGAGGAATATGCATCTTGCGGTATTTACCTAAATAAGATCCATCAGCATTTAATACAGCAGCAGTGTTATGATAAACCCCAGAACTACGTCGCTCAAATAAAGAGGCTATCAACACAACCCCTAATTGCTTTGCTAGCTTAGATAGTCTATCAGTTGTTGGACCAGGTACAGACTCAGCCAAATCAAAATTTTTCGAGTCTTGTAAGTTACAAAAATAGGGCAGGTTAAAAAGCTCTTGAGTACAAATAATCTTTGCTCCAGCCAATGCAGCCTCTCGTATACGGGCGATGGTATAGGCTACATTTGCTTGGTAACTACCCTGATCAAATCCTTGTAACAATGCAACTCGTACAGGACTATCCGATACTTTATTCATACTATTAGATTTATATAAAGGATTTACTCGAGTAAGAGCTCACTGATGTGCCCTAACTTAACTGCACTAGCTAAGTACTGAGAACTAGTATACGACTTTATTGAGTGGGTACTCAACAATTCCCTCAGCCCCATACGCCTTTAGCACTGGAATGATTTCACGCACAACATTTTCATCCAGAATAGTATCAATCGCAACCCAAGATTCATCCGCTAATCGATTAACCGTGGGATTTCGCAAAGCAGGTAATTCCTCCAACAGAACATCCAACTTTGCACGCTCTATATTGAGCTTTAGCCCTACCTTACTCTTCGCTTCAAGTGCAGATCGCAAGAGCATAGCAATGCTTTCAATCTTTTTGCGTTTCTCAGCGCTTTCCCAAGCTGACTTGTTTGCAATAAGAACAGTATTTGTAAACATGAGCGTGTCTACTATACGAAGTTTGTTAGCGATTAATGAGCTACCAGTCTCTGTTAGATCGACTATAGCATCCACTAGATCAGGAACTTTCACTTCAGTCGCGCCCCAGGAGAACTCGACCTCAGCATTCACACTATTTTCCTGCAGATACTGCCTAGTAATATTAACAACTTCAGTGGCTATTCGCTTTCCTTCTAAATCTTTAACAGTTTCTATCGGCGATTGTTCGGGAACAGCTAAGATCCATTTTGAGCGACGGTTAGAGGCTCTGCTGTAGACCAAGTCACAAACTTCAACTATATCTGAACCATTTTCACGAACCCAATCCTGACCGGTGAGTCCACAATCAAAATACCCATGTTCGACATAACGACTAACTTCTTGAGCTCGCACAAAACGACCGTCTAGTTGTTCGTCGTCAAACGCTGGACGATAAGACCGTGAGCTCTTAGTAATTTCAAAGCCTGCCTTGGCAAAGAGATCAATAGTAGCATCCTCCAAACTTCCTTTGGGTAATCCAAGCATAAGTAATGGTAAGTTCTCCATAATAAACTAAAACGTGCCGCATGCGCTTAAAGTCACAAGTATTAAATTTACCAATTGTTCGTAGAATGTAAAAATTCAAATTGTAAAAAAAACTAGTTTCCCTACTGTATAAATTAGTTATTTTAAAAGTATACATAAAGTATATCGAAAAAATTAATGAATTGAGTTCCCGACTTATGAGTAATCAATCAAAACCTCTCGTCGTTATTGCCGAAGACGAAAAAGATATGGCAACAATGATTGCCTCTCAACTCGAAGTTGCTGGCATGCAAAGCCAAATATGCCACGAGGCAGCACACGCCCAACGCTTTTTGAAAAATAATTTTGCTAACATACTATTACTAGACCTACACCTGCCCGATAGTAGTGGATTTACATTGTTGGAAAAACTTAGAAATAGTGGTATCGAGGTACCAGTAATCTTCTTAACAGGAGATAATACAGAAATTAAAAAGGTTAAAGGTCTGGAGATGGGAGGAGATGATTACATAACCAAGCCATTTGGATTTCCAGAACTAATAGCTCGCATACATGCCGTACTTCGTCGTACAGAAACTTCTGGCGATGCGCTAATCACAAAGAACGCCTCGACTATGGACAAAGAGTTTGAATTTTGTGGGGCTTCAGTTAATCCAAATCGCCTCGAGGTAGAATTCCCAAACGGAATTACAGAGAAAATTGGTCGCAAAGAACTAGGTATTTTTGCTTTTCTACAAGCAAACCCAGATACAGTCCTAACACGCAAAAATTTAATTCACTCAGTATGGGGAATACACGCAGATGTACGAAGTCGTTCTTTAGATCAATACATTGTTAAAATTCGTGATTTATACAAAAGACATGGCTTATCTACAGATGCCTTCAGAACAGTGCACGGTGTCGGCTATATTTACGATGTTCATTAAATAGTCAATTTGCTGTGGTATTGCTTAATTTTGGATTTCTTAAAAAAAAGCTAAACGTTGCTAGTTTAATGAGTCTGCATAGGTTTGTATCAGCAAAATAATATTACTCAGCAGCTTAGTCTCACGGATGTGGCTATTGTAACTGCATATTTTTTAGCTGTACTTAGTATCGGTTACTACCATTCCAAAAAAAATCGTAATTCTGAAGATTACATAAATGGCAATCGGCAATTACCATGGTTAGCAGTGCTTGGCTCGCTGGTGGCTACAGAAGTAAGTGCTTCCACATTTCTTGCGACCCCAGGCGTAGGATTTTCTGAGAATATGAACTATTTGCAAATGGGAATCGGTTCCGTATTTGCACGAATCTTTATTGCATGGTTTTTTCTTGGAGCATTTTATTCGTTCAATAGCTTAACAATATACGATTATCTTGGTCAGCGGTTTGGGAATAAGACGCGCTACTGTTCCTCTATACTCTTTATTCTATCCCGATTATTAGCCTCCTCAGTAAGATTAATGATTGCTGCAACAGGACTAAGTTTAATCCTTCATTGGCCATTTGTCGCATGCCTTACTACTTTAACTGTAATCGCAATTATCTACACTGGGAATGGTGGTATACGTAGCATCATCTGGACCGATGTACTGCAGGCTATTGTCTTTATTGCCTGCGGCATAACAGTACTAATATACATTATTAATAGCATTAGTTTCTCAACAATTATGGAACTTGGCACAGCAGAAAATCGTTTTGAAATAATTCGGCTTTCAAATCAAAGCACATCTCTTGATAACGCACGATGGTTCAATGACCCCACTTTACTCTACATTGCTGTACTCTTTGGTTTTTTAAGTACGACTGCGGCTTTTGGCACTGACCAAGATTTGACACAGCGCATGCTTACTTGCAAAGATGTAGACTATGCAAGGCGCAGCGTTGTGCTAAGCGGAGTTATTTCTCTACCAATAGCAGCCCTATTTCTATTTATCGGAATCTCTCTTTTTGCCTATTATCAAGTTCACAGCGGCACTAATTTGCCGGTCGGAGCAGATAAAGTGTTTCCATGGTTTATAGGTAACGAGCTACCTAGTGGACTACGGGGACTATTATTAGTCGGTGTACTAGCTGCGGCAATGTCTAGCCTTGATTCAGCAATGGGCGCACTAAGCTCCTCTGCACTAGTGGATCTATATCGTCCACTCGTAAAAAGTACAATCAGTATAAAAAATGATCTTTGGGTGTCGCGAGCTTTGACAATAACTTTTGGTGTCATTCTGGCAATCATTGCTTTCCTGCTAAAAGATGCTGAAGGCTTTTTGTGGCTTACTTTCAAAATAGGCAGTGTCACTTATGGATCCCTTTTAGGTATCTTTTTGTTAGGAATTCTAAGCCGAAGCGGTAGCGACTCAGGCAACTGGATTGGAATGCTCAGCGGGGCGATACTTTGCGGGTTTCTTCTAATAATGATAGAAAAAGAAATAGTTCCGCTTGGATGGACTTGGCTTATTCTAATTGGCGCTGCTTGGACATTTTTCTTTTCCTATTACTGGCCACAAAAAAAGCTTTACGAAACAGACCGTAAAGCTTGGTGAATATGATATGTATTCTAAAAAAATGGATTTATTTTGGACAACAGGAAGGCGCAAGTGCGCTAGTATCTTTGGACCCCTCTTTTTCAGCAGAACTTGAATCAGTTTTGCTATCGGAGCAATCGGCACTCGCTGCGGATTTGTCACCGCTCTTACTGCCACAACCTCCGCAACCAGCACTGGCAACAGAAATAGCTGCAAATAATGAAAATAGAATAAGGAATAGATTTTTCATAATAAATTTTTATAAATAATAACGAAGATTAGTGATAGGCAAAAAATTATAATCGTCAAATAATATATACTATTACTTTAAATATAAAACATTTTTACACAAAAACTCATATGTATGTACCACTCAACACTACCTTGGTTCAATAGCGGAAAGTTTCCACTCTTTCTAGCACCTATGGCGCGCTACACAGATGTTGAATTTCGTCAACTATGCAAGAACCAAGGGGCTGATGTCATGGTCACAGAATTTGTCCAGGCTGATGCAATTATTCGGGGTGATGAACGACTTTGGGAAACAGTTGATTTTACAGAATCGCAGCGACCAATGGGCATTCAAATATTTGGCTCAAATCCTAATTCGATGGGACAAGCTGCTCGTCTGCTTGTCGATCGTATGCAGCCAGATTTTATTGATATCAATTTTGGATGCCCTGCTGCACGCGTAATTTGTATGGATGCTGGTTCGTCTATGTTACGTAATTTGCCCAAATTAGCTACAGTTACTAAGGCCGTTATTAAAGCTGTACCTGAAACACCTGTGACAATTAAAATTCGTATTGGTTGGGACAACACTAGTATAGTAGCACAGCAAGTAGGAAATATCGCAGAGGAATTAGGCGCTAAGGCACTCACAATTCATGGGCGGACCAAAGAACAAGGCTATCGCGGCACAGCAAACTGGGAGGTAATTTCTGAAGTTGCTGAAAATTTGACTATACCAGTAATAGGCAACGGCAACATCAACTCTGCGGAAGAAGTGCTTCAACTTCGTAAAATGACTAAATGTGCTGGCTTAATGATTGGTCGAGCCGCTTTGGGCTACCCATGGATATTTAGGGATATTAAACATACACTAAAATGTGGGGATGTGCCAAATCCGCCCTCTATTGCCGAACGATGGGATACAATTATTAATTACGCAAAAAACATTATGAATCGGCCTTTCCGAGAGCAAAATCACAAAGATCTGCGTTGGATGCGCCCAAAATTCATCGCACTTACTAAGGCTATGCCGGGCTCGCGTAAAATTCGCACAGAACTTGGTAGAGTTGTACAGTTAGGAGATTTACAACGCTTAGCAACAGAACATATTCGTATTTACAGTTGAGGCACATATAAATCCAACCGCTAACGAAAAAAATTAACAATCGAACTAAATTAAATGAAGCAACGAATACTATTTCTTTGTATGGGCAATATCTGCAGATCACCAGCAGCGCAGTGCATATTCCAAGAACTTGTAAATACTGCTGGATTGAGCAGCGATTACGAGATCGATTCTGCTGGTACCTTACGCTTTCATGAAGGGTCGCCTCCAGACTCACGAATGCAAGAGGCACTTCAAAAACGAAATATTCCCATAATCGGTCGAGCGCGTACAATAGTTCTGGAAGATCTAAACTACTATGATCTAATTCTTGCAATGGATTCCAATAATCTAATCGACGCCAAAAAACTCGATCGTGACGGTACATTCCATGATAAAATTCAGCTTTTTTGCAACTACTGTAAATCAAGATCCGAAAAAGAAGTTCCTGATCCATATTACGGAAAAGGCAATGGCTTCGAGCATGTACTCGACATACTCGAAAACGGTTGTAAGAACTTGCTTGAATTAACTAGTTCTGTTTAAAAAGAGATCGTTACTGTATGTTGTCAGATTGCTACCTGCTTAACACCTCAAAAATGTACTGCCTCATGAAATTTGCCTCTATGAACTCAAAACTCATGATTATATAAGATGGCATCCCCAACTGAAATTCGTAAAGGTAAAGTCCTTGATTACCAAGGAGCACCCCATTTAGTGCTTGATGTCCAACACCGTACCCAAGGGCGGCAAGCAGGCTTTATGCAAATTACAATGCGTAATTTAAGTACCGGATCTTCAACGAATACTAAAATTCGCACTACTGACAGCGTCGATATCCTACATACTGAAAGCTTAAAACTCGAGTACAGCTACAATGATAGTGACGGGTATCACTTCATGGATCTAGATACTTATGAAGACACAATTCTTTCAGAAAAACTAGTTACAGATGCAAAAGATTTCCTAGTAGGGAACCAAATTTACAATATTTTACATGTCAACAATGAACCTGTGCAAATTATTCTTCCTGCTTCAATAGAAATGAAAGTCATCGAATCACCAGAAGGAATTAAAGGCGATACTGCTTCAAACGTACAAAAACCAGCAACTCTAGAAACCGGATTAACTGTTCAAGTTCCCTTATTTATAAAGGAAGGTGAATTGATTAAAGTAAGCACTCTTGAGCGTACCTATCAAGGTCGTGCTTAGGTAAGCTAAGGTTGAACGGGTCAAAGTCGATAAAGCTATATATCTGCTCGTTTTCAACTACTATCTAATCTTTGCATCTAACAAAAAAGCCCAAGCTCATAAGTAGGGCTTTAATGATCACAATATGACAATTCTAAGCAACACGCTCCACAATTAATTCTGGAGGGGTTGGCCGTTTTGGAGCCAAGCGATAGGCAGTTTTTAGGTATTCAAGTGCCTCTTCCATTTTTGCTTCATCGTTGTAATGAATCATCATGAGTGGTTCACCCTGTTTGACTTGAGTGCCCACTTTCTTGATCTCAGATACGCCAACAGCAGGATCATACTTGCCGTTTTTGCGTAATGCTAATTTATGAACCCCCTCAGCTATCATTCCAGCATTAATCGTGTGCACGTAGCCACGCTTGGGTGCTGGTAATTTGCGAATATGTTTTGCAATAGGAAACTTATTGGGGTTATCAATTAACGTAGTGTCACCACCTTGAGCGGCCACCATAAGCTTGAACTTCTCCAAAGCAGTACCATCTTTTAAATGGCGTAACACGGTTTGCTTCGCTGAAAGAGTGGACCCAGCCACTCCTGCTAATCGAACAATCTCCATACCTAGTTTTAAAACAAGTTCTTGAAGGTCTTCTGGGCCTTCCCCTTTCAGTAATTCAATAGCTTCCTTTATTTCAAGACCTGTACCTACTGTGTCTCCCAAAGGCTGGTTCATATCAGTGACGAGCGCAACACAGCGACGCTTCATAGAGCGACCTACTCGAGTTATTGAACGAGCCAGTTGCTTCGCTTGCTCTAAATCTTTAATAAATGATCCATTACCCCACTTGACATCAATAACAAGCCCTTCGGCGCCCTCAGCTAGCTTGCGACTAAGCACTGAACCAGTTATAAGAGGCAAACTAGGAATTGTACCTGTTTGCTGACGCATCTTATATAAGATAGCATCTACAGGAGCAATTTCTTCATCTTGATGTATAAATGTACAGCCAACTGATTTAAGCTGTGCCTTAAAGCCTTTAAGATCCAAGATGGGATTAAAGTTAGGAATAGATGATAACTTGTCTAAATTGCTAATTACGTGCTCTTCATCAACTCCATTCATAGTAGGCATTACTACACCACAAGCTGCTGCTAGTGGAGCCAATACTAAAGTCGTCTTGTCGCCAACACCACCCGTAGAATACTTATCAATCTTTGGGCGCGCGATTCCAGTTAGATCAATCACTTCACCAGAAAGCATCATTTCTTCAGCAAATACAGCAGTCTCCTGTGCCGACATGCCCTGAAAATAGACTGCCATCGCTAATGCAGCTTGCTGAAACTCCGGTAAATCCTCGTCTAATATGGAGTCCACTATATAACGAATTTCTTCATCAGTGAACTCACCTCCATCACGTTTCTTTTCTACCAAGTAGGTAAAAGATGGCTTAATAAACTTACGGGCACTAATTATTTTCTTTCTCATTATAATTTAAATGTGAGTCGTTACGATGCCTTAGATACGAACATAAGCCTTTTAGTAATAGTAGATTAAGAGGCTAATTGTCGAGCTTAAAATACTCCTAATTAATGTTATATCTTCTAAAATAAGATCTAAATAGACTAATAATAAAAATTATTTTTTTACTAAAGATCGTATTCTTGTTATTTGGGAGCTTGACCAAGACGCTTTAGGTTTTTCTTTTGCACTATGCAGGTTGAATTAAACCCAATTAAGACGATCGAAGTTGCACTCCAAGAAGTTGCGTCCCAAACTGCTGGATTTGACGTGAATTTTAGCCCTGGTGTTCGTATAGCTGACCCTAAATTTGGCGACTATCAAGCAAACGGAGTACTTGGATATTCAAAAAATATTCAGGAAAACCCTCAAAAATTAGCACAAGCGCTTATAAATTCTGCCAATCATTCAGGACAATTTGATTCTGATATGGTAAATCTCTCTCTAGCCGGTCCTGGCTTTATAAACTTTAAACTCACTGGAAAATTTTATTGGCAGTGGTTGCAAAAATTCGCGACTGCCAGCGATTTCCAATTAAGCGCTGGTCATTTGAATAAAGATCGCCGCATAGTAATTGACTACCCCAGTGCGAATACTGCAAAACAACCACATATTGGACATCTTCGCCCAATGGTTATAGGAGAAGCAATCGCACGCCTTCTAGATTTTTGTGGAGCAAAGACAACTCGCGATAATCATATAGGTGACTGGGGCACAAATTTTGGCACTTTAATTATGCAAATTAAACGTGAATGCATTGAGCTAGATGAGTTTGGCGGCGATGCTTTAGTGCAGTTAGACCAGTTGTACAAAGAGGGCTCTGCACTAGAACTTAAAGAGCCAGAAATACGGACAATATCCCGTAATGAATTAGTCAAGCTACAAGCAGGCGATCCAGAAAATACAGCACTTTGGCAAAAAATTGTGGATATTTCTATGATAGCTTTTGACCAAATATTTAAGCAAATGGGCGTAACTGTAGATGTTTCCCTAGGAGAGTCCTTTTATCAAGATAAGGTTGGACGTGTATATAAAGAATTATCTGAAATAGGCCTAGCCGAAGAAAGTCTGGGAGCACTAGTAGTATGGCATGATGAGGTGAAGAAATTTTCGCGCAATAATGAACGCCCCTATCCTTTCAATATTCGTAAAAAAGATGGAGCCTCTAATTACGCCTCAACAGATCTAGCAACTATACTCTACCGAGTAGAGGCCTATCGTGCACATGAGGTCATTTATCTAACCGATGCGCGTCAGAAAGACCATTTTCAGCAACTTTTCTTAACTACTGAAAAATGGTTTTCTAAAAAGAAGTATCCTTTGCCTGTACTACGTCATGTGTACTGGGGCACAATTTTAGGAGAAGATAAAAAGCCTCTTAAAACAAAGTCTGGACATACAATAAAATTACAAGCCTTGCTAGATGAAGCAAGGGAGCGAGCGTTCCAAGTAGTTACTAATAAAAATCCTGAGCTGAGCAAATCAGAGCGTCGCAGGATAGGAAATTTAATTGGCGTGAGCGCTCTAAAATACGCTGACCTCTCTTCTAATCGTACCCTAGACTATGAGTTTAATTGGGATCGGATGCTAAGCTTTGATGGAAATACCGCACCCTACTTACTATATGCAGTAGCACGAATTAATAGCATTTTTCGTAAAGTTAATGTAGATCCTAAGAATTTATTAAGCGAAGCAAGCCCAATAGAGACTGCAAACGAATTTTCCCTAGCTCGAAAATTAATCGAATTTGTGCATGCTATTGAACTCTCCTTAAATGATTTAAAGCCCCATTTTTTATGTACTTATTTATATGAGCTTGCTGGTTGTTATAATAGTTTCTACAGCGCTGATAAAGTGATGGTGGATAGTTGTGACATTAGAGCGCGGCGCTTGCTCCTATGTGCTCGTACGCGTACTGTTCTAAAAGTAGGATTAAATCTACTTGGAATTTCTACTTTAGAGCGAATGTGATTACCTAAAGCACCAGCGGTAATGCATCGAAGAAAGTAATTCACCTCCTTTTGCTGTGACACGTGTAACGTCTTCAATACGACAAGCCCCGATGTCAGGATAATATAATCCAGGCTCCACAGTGATCACATGACCTATACGCAAGCGGTCAGAACTAGTAGAAATTCGCGGATACTCATGAATATCTAGACCTAGCCCATGGCCCGTTGAATGAATAAATCCGATAAAGCTATCACCTCTACGTTCTGTAATAAATCCGCGCTCAGAAAATACATTGGAAGCGGCTTTATGCACAGTAGACCCGCTCACATCCGCTTTAATTTGTTTGAGCGCTGCCAATTGAGCATCTCTAACTGCATTAACCATAGCCCTTTGTGCGTCATTAGCTACACCCTTTAAAAACGTCCGAGTCATATCACCATGATAACCAGATTTGCGTAGTCGTGGAAAAACATCTATTATAATTAGCTCATTAGCTCGTAGTGGACCAAATCCAATCTCATGGGGATCACAGGCCTGCACGCCACAAGCAACAATCGTGTTGTTAGCAACGGCTCCTTTATGCAGACAAGCCTTTTCAATTACTAGACGGAGCGATTCGGAAGTTAAGGTACGTCCCTTGTACTTAAGCAGTTTACCATCAATGCTCGCCATTCGAAGAACTTTTTCAGCTGCTCGTATTCCCGAAGCACTTGCAGCATTAGCAAGCCTTATAGCTAGTGCTTCTTCATCGCATTTAATTGCACGCTGTCGAAAAAATGGGTCCCCGCATATAGTTATTTTTACTCCAAGTAACTGCAGTCTTGAATAGTGTACAGCAGGAAATGAAGCGGGCACTTCTAAGCTTTTACTAAGCTTATATTTGCTAAGGATGTAATAAATTAATTCAGCGGGACCTACTGATTTAATCTCTATTTTATGTAACTTAGCTGCTTCTAGTTGAACTGTCTCTAATAAAAAAACTGAATCGAGCTTAGAGTATTTCTTTACACGCCGATATTCCAATCGATTGACTACAGCAAAACTGCGACCCCTAATTACTCCAGAAAGAAAAGGGTCTGGAATAAAAACACCAGTTAGGTAATACGCATCAGCTGATTGCTCGGAACTAGTAAATAAAAAACGCGCTTCTGAAGATTTACTTTTCATATGAGAATTTTGTCGTTTGAGTTGTAGCAGGTCATTATTTATATTTATATTTATATTATTAATTGAAATACCTACAAGAATCTATCCGAGTGCTACTACCAAAACTAATTATTTTTAGTTTGTTTCTGAGTGCTTGCAATCCGGTAACTAATACACCTAAAGAAAGTGCCAGCAAAGATACTTATTTTCCCATCTCTATAGGGCCACAGGTAGCTTTTCTCCAATTGGCTCTAAACGAAGAAGAGCGCAGTAAAGGTCTTATGTTTAGAGAAAAACTAAACCCACATCATGGCATGCTATTTATTTTTGAAACTCCAATGCAACAGCGATTTTGGATGCGTAACACGCAAATAGCACTCGACATCGGATATTATGATGCATCAGGCCAGTTAAAAGAAATCTGTAAACTCTATCCCCATGATGAAACTCCTGTCTCTTCGCATAGAGACGATATAAAATTCGCGATAGAAATGAATCAACACTGGTATGAATATAATGGTATAAAAATAGATGCTAAAATTGACCAGAAAGCATTGCTTCAAGCAATTCGCGAAAGAGGAATAGAACCAAGCTCATTAAGGTTGTAAGCACATGGACAGAGTAACAAAAAAGCGCCGTACTAGACATAAGCGCAGAATATCAGTTCCAAAAAAAGTCGGAATATGGAGCTATTCCATATTATTTGTTATTACAATTATCGGATTTTTCCCGCTGTTACTTTCTGACTCAGTATGGTCTTCACATGATCAAGTAGAGCGAAGTGCTTTTACGTCCGACCAAAGATGGCAAGATGCATGGAAAATTGAAAGTCTTAGGGGTAATGATCCAATAAGCGTTACAACCTATTGGATTGAACAAGCTCTTCCATTGCCGATATCCGTACTGCATTATGGAATTAACATTGCCTTACACTTAATTGCTGTGACTCTAATCTTAAAAATACTCCATAGGCTTGATCTACACGGGGCTTGGGTGGCAGCTATGGTCTTTGCAGTGCACCCGACCACTGTGCAAACACTATTCTGGCCAGGTTACCGCTTTGAGATAATAGGCTTGATTGCAATTTTAGCGGCATTGAGTTGTGAGATTGGTAAAGTTGATAGGATCTACTACATAAAGTATATTTTGTTAACAGTTGTAGCATGCATAATACATCCCGCAGCCTTAGCTATACCGTTTATTTCAATGCTCTGTAACTTCAAGAAAGAATCCAAAATAAAATTAGAGCATATAAATTATTTACTACCAGCGCTATGCTTATGCCTATTTATCGGCCTATGGATCGCTGAATCGGCTAGTAATGAATTTAACAATTCTACTGAGAGTCAGCTTATCGAGACCATGGGCCAGAACATGAATTTCTTCTTTAAGCAGGCATTCATGCCGATAAGTCCTGCACTTTTTTATACAACTAATATAGAAGCTACTTATACAGCTTCTAAAGATATCTTTCTACTGCCTTTCTTAGTTTTTATACCTTTCTTTTTAATCGCTTTTTTTAACATTCGTAAGGGATGGGCACGCGCAATAATATTTGGCTTAATTGGTTACTTGTTACTTTTGATCCCAGGCTTGTTAACTAGGGGCGCATTCATAGATGGAACAGTAGCTCACGAAGATCATGCCCATTATGTAGCATTGCCAGCAATAGTTTCATTAATAATATGTGGGTCTGCCACTATTGCGCATCAACTAAGATATGGTACTGTAGTAGCATGGCGCATCGGTATATGTATTTTACTAATTACTGAACTAACAATAACAGCATCGTTCGCATACTCGGTCAGTAAACCTGAAAGAATGTGGAAACGATTAATTACAGAATGGCCAGAGTCTACATTACCTAAAATCGCGTATATTGATACATTAAGAGAAAATAACAGTCAGGACCTATCCAATACAGAGCTCATTGCTTTACTAGAGAAAATATTAGAAAAAGAACCCAATAATATAAGTATGCGTATTATTTATGCAGGCGCGCTACGCCAAGGGCGTGAATATGGAAATGCATATAAACAATATCAACGCGTATTCAGAGAGTCCAAACCTAGCCAAGAATTCATAAAAGAAGCAGTTGATTTTTACGACCAGATCGGCAAACAATGGGAGGCAGATAAAATTAGAAAACTCTTGAAATAAGTAAAAACACGCATACAAGAGCCAATTCAATGTAGAAAAACTAAACCATGAGCGAAATAAATATACCTAAATTAGCGACTCTAGCTGTTCACGCAGGACACGATCCAAATTCAACGGCTGGCTCTAGGGCTGTTCCTATTTACCAAACCACCAGTTACATGTTCCGCGATTCAGAACATGCAGCAAAGCTGTTTTCGTTGGAAGAGTTAGGTAATATCTATACCCGAATCATGAATCCGACGACAGATGTCCTCGAAAAAAGAGTCGCTGCACTTGAAGTCGGAGTCGCTGGATTAGCTCATGCTAGCGGGCAGGCAGCTATAACCAGTGCTATTCTAAATGTAGTACAATCTGGAGATAATATTGTGTCTGCCGCACAACTTTACGGGGGCACCTATACCCTATTTAAATATACACTACCAAAATTGGGGATTGAGGTGCGTTTTGCAGACGCAGAAAACCCAAAATCATTCGAACCGCTTATTGATGATAAAACCAAAGCTATTTACGGAGACACTATAGGTAATCCTAAGCTGAACATATTCCCATTTGAAGAAATATCTGCAGTCTGCAAAAAATATAAAATTCCCCTTATCATCGATAACACTGCTGCTTCTCCTGCAGTTTGTCGACCACTTGAACACGGAGCTAATGTAGTAGTAAATAGTCTAACTAAATACTTAGGAGGGCATGGTACTAGCATAGGAGGCATAGTCATAGATGGAGGTAATTTTGATTGGGGCAGTGGACGTTTCCCAGAATTCACCTCACCTGATCCTAGCTACCATGGATTGGTACATTGGGATGTATTTAAAGAGTTTGAGCCAGCTGGCGGGGCTAACATAGCATACATAATGAAGATGCGGCTACAATGGCTACGAGATACTGGTAATTGTGCCTCTCCTTTTAATTCATTCCTTCAAATTCAAGGAATCGAAACCCTCCATCTTAGAATGGAGCGTCATTGCAGTAATACGCTCAAGGTAGCGCAATTTCTTTCGCAACATCCACAAGTAAGCTGGGTAAATTACCCAGGACTACCTGACAACCCACACAGACTTGCAGCCGATAAATATTTTGACCCTCAAATGCATGGAGGACTATTGGGCTTTGGGGTTAGAGGCGGCAAGGATGCAGGAGCAAGATTTATTGATCATCTCAAAGTATTTAGTCATCTGGCCAATATCGGAGATGCAAAGTCCTTAGCTATTCATCCTGCCACAACTACGCATCAACAACTAAGCGAAGAACAACAACATTCAGCAGGAGTCACTCCTGATTATGTACGTCTATCTGTTGGTATTGAAGCTATTGAAGATATCATAGCCGACATAGATCAAGCACTGAAAGCATAAAATGGCGTTACATAAGGTGTCCAAGAATAAAGGGCACTACTTACAGAAATTTGTTAACCTAGCTCAACGCACTAGAGGTAATACACTTGGGTAAAACCCTACTAGTACAATAGCTAAGACAATAATTGCTAGTACTACACTGTCTACTGTTGAGAACTCTACAGTGCGGTTATTTTGATCGCCACTTTCTACCGAGAAAAAGACCTCTCTTATCCATGTAAAATAATAGTAGATAGAGATAACGACTCCACATATAGAAATGAATAGCAGACCGTAGAATCCAGCTTGAAAAGCAGCGAATAAGAGAAAAACTTTAGCAATGAATCCACCGAGTGGAGGTATTCCAGCCAAAGAACCTAAACCAAAAGCTAGCACACATCCAAGAAATGGCTGGGTCCGCGCAAGATCTCGATAATCATCTAACTCTTGATTAGCATCAAACGAATCAGCTTTAATCGTCATCACCGCAAATACTGCAAATGAAGCAAATAAGTAATTGAATAGATAGAATAATACAGCGTAATATGCCCACGGAACCACAAGTGAAGCGACTACACCCATGAGCAAATAGCCTGCATGCGCGATTCCAGAGAGCCCCATTAAGCGCTTAACATTTCGCTGTGATGTCGCTGCAATATTGCCAAATAAAATCGACGCTCCAGCGATCGCTGATAGAACAGGTATCAGGAGTTCGCTAAGTGAAAGAAACGGCCCATTAACTAAGACTAATAACACACTAAAACCAGCAGCTTTAGAAGCAACCGCAAGATAAGCAGTTACCGGCGAAGGAGAACCTTGGTACACATCGGGCACCCAGATCTGAAAAGGAAATGCGCCTATCTTAAAAAACAATCCAGCTAAAACCAATGAAGCCCCCAACTGCACTAGTAAATTGGATCCATTTAGCTCTATAAATGTAGATAACTGATTATAATTTAGAGAATCCCCAGTTGCACCGCTGAGCAATGGATTGCCTGCGACTCCATACAATAAAACAATACCAAAAAGCAAAAGTGCAGAACTAATTGCCCCTAAGATTAAGTATTTGAGACCGGCCTCTAAAGATAGAGAACTTGTTCGTCCGTAGGCAACAAGTACATAAAAAGCCACCGTCACCGCCTCCAGTGCGACAAACAGCATTATAAAATGACTACTTTGAACCAAAAGCATCATACCTGCTGCTACAATTAAAACTAAATGATAAAATTCTGTGTGAGCTAAAGTATGCTTAGAAAGATATATTTTTCCTAAATAAGTAATAAATAATGCACTTAATGAGAAGAAGCCCCGCATCCATTGAGAACTGGGTGTTTGCTCAATAAGTCCACCAAATAAAATATCCGAACCCGGCTGAATACCTATTGCTATTGGACTACAAATCAAACCAAGAACAGTGAGCTGCCCAACGATTGATAAGCAGTAAATCCAATTATGTTTACCCTTTGGTAAAAGAATATCAGCAAGCAAGAGCACAAGAGCAAGCAAAGCAAGTAGCACCTCTGGCAGTAGCACAGACCAATCATTTGAGTT
>JAKVCN010000043.1 GCA_022448585.1 Puniceicoccaceae bacterium
GGAGTACGATCGCTTTATCAAAGCAGGCTTGATCGAACGAGGTACATTTGACGAGGCAAGTTATTTTAAAATCGTTGATGAAGGGTTATCAGAGATACAGAAGCTAGGCTGTGAGGTGATTCGTGTTACTTTGTCGCCTCATGAGTTGGCCTACTACGATGGCTCTCTTATGAATAGCCCGAATGCGCGTACATTGGACTACCTGATGTCACAATGTCGTCAGCGAGGAATTTACTATTACTTCGCTTTTATAAATGAGCTGGGCGCCAATAATAGAAATGTAGCTGGTACTCTCATGGAAGATTTGAATGTGGGTGGTAAGATCAGTTACTACGAGTGGTTGATTAACCCCAGCTTTATTCAGCGTTCACAGGCCTATATTCGTAATCTTCTAACACATGAAAATGTCTATGACGGGATACGTATTATTGATGATCCGGCCTTCTGTATTGCTGAACTAGTCAATGAGCCGCATACTCCCAATGAGGACAATCCAAACGCTACTTTTCATACATATTATGTGGAGTGGTTGAAATCAAAAAAACTGGTCAATACAAATGAAAATTTCCAACTTTGGCGTAAAGAGTACACGCTCAATTATATTGATCAGATGTGTGATTTCTTCAACGAGATAGGTTGCCAAGCTCCCGTTGCATGGTCACACAAATGGTCTATGGCGATACGCCATAATGGTGGTGACGCGGAGTGGCAAGCTTCGCTAGAGTCTACAGTGCCGGCTGTGTGTTTTGCGACGTATCCGACTCAAGGAACTGTCTATAACTATATACGGGATGCACAAAAAGATCTTCGCAAATTAGGTTCAGAGCATAATGCCTTACCGTATTTGCAGAGATCTTATGATGAGAGAGAGTTACAAGGATGGGCCAATGAGCCTGCTTTCCGAAATAAGGCGCATTACGTTTACGAGTGGGAAACTCACGCTAACATGACGTCATATATGTATCCGGCTATGGCTAAATACTTTCGAGCGCAAGGTGCGCAAATCGCAACAATGTGGACATATATACTTCCTAAGCTAGCCAATCGTATCGCAGCCCAACATTTCTTAAATTTGAAGTCCACGCCTGGTAAGTCGGCTGCATTTATTGCTGCAGGTGAAGTCTTTCGCAACACTGCTTTGTACGAGCCCTTCACCACAACAGGGCATGACGAGGATTATTCTAAAAATGCGGCTGTTGATTTTAAGGAGCTCAGCTCGGCTTATGCAGATGATACAATGCTTATATATTCTAGTGATATGCCGCCTCGCTATGCAGAGCACCTCTTGACTCCAAAATCCATCGAGCGCGGATTTGATCGGATTGTAGGAGTCGGTGATTCACCATTAGTGCAGTATTCAGGTACGGGACTTTACTTCATCGAATTTGAGCCATCGGGCCGGGCTTTAATCGAGATTATGCCCGATGTTGAGTGGTTGCGTTCCGCTGTGACAGGGGGTAAAATGCTTGATCTGGACGGACAGGTGCCTTTGGACGACGACCCGACGTATTCAAGCCCGCAAGAGTATTATGCAATTGCTAGAAAATACCGCAAGCAAGTCTCCAATTGTTACAGAAGCGATGTGGCGCACACAATAACCATCACTGCCTCCAACTTGCCGACTCGCCCTAAGGTATTTCGCGTCGATATGAATGGGCGTACCCAGCTTAGTTTAATTAGCGAAAGTCCACTAATTTTTAAGGCCAAGCCAGGAACTTATGTCATAGAGCCTGCTTGGAATTAGTTGTAATTAATGCTGTAATTATAGTATAAAAATGGTGACGCTTTTAGCTTCCGTTGATTCATTGAATGACCAAAGTATTAAATATCTAAATTGACTCCAAGGGTGACAGATCAATTTAGTGTATATCTAATCTTATAATGGTTAAAAATTAAGATGATAAGTGTTAGAATTATATTATTGATTTTGTTATTGTTTCTTAGCGCTAGGTCAATTTTTGCTCAACCGCAGCCGAATATCGTATTAATCTATGCGGACGATTTAGACGCTGATGAGCTGAATTTGACTATGAACCGTGTGGACACTTGGGCGACGCCGCATGGGGCACGCAAAGTAGTAGGTAAGGGTTACAAGGCTGGAGTACCAAAAGTATTTACACCAAACATTGATTCTTTGGCTCAAGATGGTCTGATGTTTACTCGTTTTTATGTGAACGGAACGGTCTGCACCTCAAGTCGCTATTGTTTACTTACCGGAAGATATGCCACCAGAGGTCTAGAGCTACAAAAGGACTATCCTGTAAATACGCATGCAACATTAGAATGGCGACCAGCCATCCTAAGAGAGGAGACTAACTTAGCAAAAGAGCTCAAAAACTTGGGCTATCGAACTGGTATTATCGGGAAGTGGCATAATATGCCAGATAAGGTACTGCCAAAGCGTAACAAAAAAGCACATGCGGCTAATGCTACTTATGAGACAACCAAGAAGTTTGAGAAAGCCATTAGGCAATACTATGAAGCTGGAGTTGGATATCTAAGTAGTGGTTTCGGCTGGGATGTAGTCGACCGTATGGAATGGGGGAACTCAATTGTGAATCTTGATTGGCAGTGTGAGGGTGCATTAAAATTTATTGAAGAGAGCAAGGGGCAGCCTTTCTTTCTTTATTGCGCGCTTCCAGTGCCGCATGGGCAGTATTATTTTGATTATAATAACATCTCCTCCTATGATCAGCGAGTGACTTCAGCAGGAATTGTTGAGGATCCGATTGTAGTTTTGCCGACTGCCGAAAACGTGCTCGATAGGACTCGTGCGAAAGGAATTCCAGTAAAAAATGCAATGGCTACACGCATGGATGATTATGTCGGTGCCTTGCTGGGTAAGTTAGAGGCGCTTGGTTTGAGTGATAATACCATAGTAATTTTTACCAGTGATCATGGTAGTCGAGGTAAAAATAGTGTTTTTGAGGGAGGTGCTAAAGTACCAATGATGGTCAAATGGCCAGAGCGCATTCAAGCTGGTACCGAAAACGACAGCTTGATTGGCAATGTAGATATTGCAGCAACATTGATCGAAGTAGCTGGAGGAACGACTCCTAAAGATATGTCGCTGGATGGCTGTAGCTTTTTGCCGCAGCTTATGAGCCAAGCAGAACCTAAAAATTGGCGTGCATCCATGCTGATAGAAGCGGGTAACTCACGAGCTATCGTGACTCGGGATTGGAAGTATATTGCGAATCGTGTGCCGCCAGAAATCTCTGCCAAAATGGCAGCGAGGCCACGTGAGGTATTCTGGACGGGTGTGGACCATCACAATTACCAGACTGAGAAGATGTATCCCGCATACTGGGACGCTGACCAGCTATACGATTTGAATGAAGATTTATACGAACAACAGAACTTGGCAAAGTACCCTGAATACCAAAAACAATTAGAGAAAATGCAAAAGGAATTGGAGTTAGTGATTTCTACTTTACCACATACTTTTGGTGAATTTGGTACTAATGGCGATTAATTTCGATGAAAATCATCGCCTTTTTTTTAGCATGTTTTTTCTGCAGTGTGTTGACTGCAGAGCGCATGAATGTGTTGCTTTTTATCGTAGACGATTTGAGACCAGAGTTAGCCTGTTATGGAGCTGATTATATTGTATCTCCCAACATTGACCAGCTTGCAAGAAAGGGGACCTTGTTCGAGCGTGCTTATGTGCAGCAACCAGTATGCACAGCATCGAGGGCAAGCTTCCTTACAGGTTTAAGACCTGACACGACGGGCACTGACTATCCATACTCAATTTATACAGTGGAAAATCTTTTGGAGGGGGATCGACCCTCTTTTTTGCGTTATTTCATGAATGAAGGCTATTATGTGCGTGGAGTAGGAAAGATTCATCATGGATATCGCGAGGACTTTACAGAGAGATCTTTCAGTACTGGTTATGGAACGAAATACTTGGATCCTAGTTTTAAAAAATTGAGCAAAAAGGACCGTCCTCCGTATGAATTTGCTGATGTAGATGATGATTTCTACGACGATGGAAAAAACACGCTGGAGGCGATTGAAACCTTGCGGCGCATGGCAAATCAGGAGAAGCCTTTCTTTTTAGCTGTAGGCTATTGGAAGCCTCATCTGCCTTGGTGTGCACCAAAAAAGTATTGGGATCTATATAAGGAAAGAGTGATTCCCCTCTCGCTTAACCCGGCACATCCTAAAAATTCGCCTGCTTATTCGACGGACTGGTGCAATCTTCAGAAATATAAGCTCCCTGCATCCCCCAATGAATTGTTGGTCGGAGACCAAAGTGTCGCTCGGACTATGAAGCACGCCTATGCCGCTTGCGTATCCTATGTGGATGCCCAGATGGGCAAGATATTGGATGAATTAGAGTTACTTGGATTGCGCGATAATACTATGGTCATGCTGATTTCAGATCATGGGTGGCACTTGGGAGAGCAAGATCATTGGGGAAAATCCACAAATTTTGAAAATTCTATTCGAGCGCCGATGATTATTTCAGCTCCTAGAATGAAACCGAATCAACGTACCAGTGCTTTAGTTGAATATGTAGACATTTACCCAACCTTGTGTGAACTTGCAGGCCTGAAGGTACCAAGCTATCTGGAAGGTAATAGCGTCATCCCTTTGCTTCAAGAGCCATCTCGTCAATGGAAGACCGCGGTATTTAGCCAATACCCACGAGGGTGGCCGCAAGCGAAATTTGAGGGCTTTTCGATCCGTACGGAACGCTACAATTATATTCAGTGGCGTGAACTGGATGGATCATTCAAAGGTCATGAGCTCTACGACCATAGCAATGACCCTGTTGAGTCTATTAATGTAGTGGATAGTAACGAGTATCGTGAGGTAGTAGAAAGTTTGAAGTCACAGTTGTTTGCAGGTTGGAAGGCAGCTTTACCCAGTGGCATAGAAAATCATTCTGACAATCCAGCAGCGCCAGATTTTTTACCTTGGGGCAAGGAGGCAACTTTTGGACCCTATGCGAAATAAAATGGGGAATGTTTTATGAAAATTGTTAGTATATTTATTATATTAGCCTGCTCGGCTCTCACAGCAAAAACGAAGAATGTACTCTTTATTGCAGTGGATGATTTAAAGCCCTTACTTAACTGTTATGGTTATGACTTAGTGGTATCGCCGAATATTGATAAGTTAGCAGCGGATGGCACAATTTTCTCAAATGCGCATTGCCAGCAAGCGGTCTGTGGACCATCACGCGTAAGTCTGCTTACTGGATATTTTCCAGATACAATTGGTATATATGGTATGGGTGGGGGAAAATATAAGCTACGCAAAATGCACCCTGACATTTTGACCTTACCTCAGCATTTTAAGAATAATGGCTATATGACGATCGGTACTGGCAAGATCTTTGATCCGAGGAATGTCGAGGATGATTGGCATGGTGCGCAGGATGTCATCTCATGGACTGAATTTTTTGGAAAGAATCCGTATAATCAGCTTACTGGTGGTCCTAAGGCAGGGCACTATCACGACCCTAAAGTATTAGCCTTGGCTAAAGTAGTAGAAGCAGAGGGCAAAGGACAGGGATTAAAGGGCAAAGAACTACGTAATTATATGCGCGATCGCGGCGCAGGTCCTGCCGTGGAAAACTATGACGTGCCAGATGACGCCTACAAAGACGGCGGTATTACGAATCGCGGCTTACAACAACTCGAGCGATTTAAAGATTCACCACAGCCTTTCTTTCTTGCGCTGGGATTTCTGAAGCCACATCTGCCCTTTGTTGCCCCAAAAAAGTATTGGGACTTATATGATCGGGAGTCTTTATCATTAGCACCTTTTCAGCAAATTCCTGCACGAGCGCCAGCTTGCTCGGTTGGCGATTATGTCGAGGCTCGTACGTATGGTGGCGTTCCTAAAGATGGACAGATAGCGGAGGCAACACAGCGAGAGCTTATTCATGGCTACCTGGCCTGTGTTTCTTACATAGATGCCCAAATTGGTAGGCTTGTAGCCAAGTTAAAAGAAATCGGAAAGTATGATGATACGGTCATTGTCTTGTGGGGTGATCACGGCTTTCATCTAGGTGATAAGCATCTTTTTGGTAAGCACACTAATTATGAAGAGGCGACACGTTCACCTTTGATTGTAGCAAATAGCCGCATGGGATCTGGAACTGTTTGTAATGCTCCTGTGAATTTAATAGATATTTTTCCAACGCTTTGCGAGTTAACCGGACTAGCTACCCCGCAAGGATTGGACGGAGTGAGCTTAGTTCCTGCTCTAGACGATGCTTCGGTTAATATACAGGAATATGCATCTAGCTTGTATCCAATTAACGGTTACATGGGTATTGCTATTCGCACAAAGCAGTACCGTTATGTGGCTTGGTACAAGGGATGGAAGAAGTCAGGCTGGTGCGGAAACCGTTACCGAAAAGAGCCCGAATTTGTAGAGTTATACGATTATTTTGAAGATCCCCTAGAGACTGAGAACTTTTCTGGGCAGGCTTCATACGAGAACATCGAAGCGCGCATGAGCCGATTAAGTCTTCAACACGTCGCCTACACACAAGGAAAGCAGTTTAGAGAACTGCAAGAATAAGCCAAATAATCTAAATTTAGCTAATTAACTATCCGCCTTTGGCATATGGAATTACTTTCTTTAAGATTGCCGAAGTCGAACAGGTATTTAAACAGTATCGATGTTTTTTAATATATTTTTTTGTTTCAACCTTAAAAGTCATGTTTACTTATTACTTATTACCCTCTCTCGTAGCTTTTTTATTAACGTTTTCTATTGCGAATGCGCAGTTGTCAGTTGTCTTTGGCTCTGAACAAGGCGCGCCAAGACAAGCATCACCGTCCGGTAGTCCAGGCCCTGAACAAGGTAATGATGTAACTATAACGGAGATATTTAGTACTACCTTAGGCATCAATAACAAGCAGAGTGCTGCGAATATCAATGCAGTAACAGCAGGAACAAGTATAAATAGTCCTTACACAGCTGGTACTTTAAATACTGCAAATGCAGCGGGTGTTTCATTCGATATTGTTTTTGCTGTAAGTGCGGATAGTAATGCGAATGACCAAAATGATGGTTTAGGTGTACATGGTGGTGGATCCAACAATGCTATTGATAACTACTTTGTTGGTAAAAATTCTAACGTAAACCAAGACGCTAGTCTCACGAATCAAGAAGCAAATTTAGAATGGATATCTATCAAATTAGACAATGTTACAGGCTTAGCCCCGGGCGAGCAGTTAGTTTTCACAGAGCTGTATACTCTCTTCGGAACTCCAAGTACTAGTAACAGGCTGCCAGAGACTTATCGATTAACGAAAGAATTCGATCTTGCCCCAACTGCTGCTGACCAAAGTATTTTCGGAAAAGCTATTGGCGGGAAAAACACTGTGGGCGGTCGTAATAGTCAATACCACCGCTTTGAAATTAACAGCTCCCAATTCACTATAGGTTCTGGCACGCTTGTGGGTGAGAGTGGAGGTGCATTAGCCAACTCATTTATATTAAACGGCGTTACAATAGATGTGATTGCAGCACCATAAGGGGATTATTTCCAAAACTTTATAGCCTTGCAGCACCCAGCTTACCTTTAGCCTGCCGTAGTGGCTAAATAATTCAGCCTTATTATTCTTAAGACATGCCCGATACACTCTTTGTGTCTCGGGCTTTTTTTGAGCGCTATCATGTACACCTTTAACTTTCAATTATAACGATGAAGGTACAATTTAGTGGACGATATCTATCGACAGTGAGCTGTATAGTTAATTTAGAATATAAGTTTGTAAAATTCTCCCATTTTTACGCTTTTACCAGTAATTAAAGACTCTATGTCACACAATTTTCCACAAAAAATGCAGGTCGTGGAAGGCGTGCTACGCACTATTGATGGTGCAGAAGTCTGTCTATGGGGTAGTAATTTTCAGCCCAATCTGTTTTGGGAGTATAAGTTTCGTATGGAACACTTGGGATTTACGCAGTCCCTAGATACGATGCAGCAACTCTGTGATGATGGCTTTAAAGATATGAAGCAGATGCGTTGTACTGTCATCCGCTGCCATTTAACTCCAGCGGATTTTACGGATGCAGCAGGTAATCTAATCGAAAATATGTGGCTTGATATGTTAGGCTATATGGTAGCAAAAGCCCGAGAACACGGTATTTATGTTTACATCACTTTAATAAACCAAATGGACTTTACCTTGATTGAGGACTCCTTTTTGGCAAATGCCACTAGGGAGGATTGGATTTTTGATCCACAGGTAGTGAAAGCGACCCATAACTATGTGCGTCAGTTAATGAACTACAAGAATCCCTATTCAGGCCTTACTCTAAAGGACGACATGACAATTGCTGTTTGGGGGCTCATTAACGAGCCAGAGTATCTAACTTACGTTCAAATGATGGCGGATACCAGACAGAAGGCTGCTTTTAAGGATTGGTTGGAGCTTAGCGATCATCCTTGGAACGATGTCTACTATGGGAAATATCGCGAAGAGATAGTTCGTACTTATATTGATGAATTGCACGACCTACTACGCGATGTAGGTGCCGATCAACCTGTAGTTTGGAATTGTAATTGGCCACGTATGATTGATGGACGAAGTGATGTTTTTCGTGCAGTCGCAGCCTCTAAGGCGGATGCAGTATCATTTTGTCTGTATCCTGGCCAAGATGACGTCGGAGATCCATTTGTAGATAACCCAGTTGATACCAGCAGTAAAAATTATTTACCCTACCTAAAGCATTGTTATGAGGACTACCTTCACCTTGGTTGGTTACGCTCGGAGCAGTTTGCTAGTAAGGCCAAGCTGGTATACGAATTTGAAACAATGTATAACGCCACTAGCTCATATCTTCATCCAGCAATTGCTAAACTCTTTAGGTCTTTGGGGGTGCAGATGGCCACCATGTGGACGCATACTTTTAATCATTATGCTCCATATCAAGGTGGATCGCATGTATTGAATCTAAGAACGACGCCTAAGAAGGCAGCAAGTTATATTATTGCTGGAGAAGTGTTTCGTTCTTTGCCGCGCAGCTTTGAATTTGAGTTGTGCGATCAAACAGAGGATGTATTTGGTGATTTTGCGCTATCATTTAATAAGGACCTCTCTGTTAGCCGTGCGAATAATACTTTTATGCATTCTGGAGATATTTCATGGTGTCCTTTCGAATGTACCGAAGTTCCTCAGCAAATCGTCGGTTATGGTAAATCCCCTTACGTTGAGTACGAGGGTACGGGACTCTATTTTATTAATGTGTCGGACGAATCAGTGGAGGTCGAACTGCTGCCCCACTCGAAACTCTTGCGTAATATCTGGGAATGGCATAGAGACGCAGAGCCATATGTTGAATTAGATTCGAGCACAGCACTACCATTCGAGCTGAAATTACCAGGTTTTAGGTCTATATCTTTTAAGAAAAAACCAGGGCGGTATGACTTTCCGCTAATTGCGGAGACTGCTTCCACGGATAATGCGCTTACTTCATTATAAGAGCTTTTCGAAAGTCTAATATGAGTGACAAAAATAAGACAAATGCTAGAGACCGTCTGCCGATAGGGCAGAAGTTGGCGGTTGGAGCAGGTGGATTCCCCATTCAAAATGGTGGACTCGTCGTTCAATATATGGCGCAGCCAATTTTCCAAATTTTTCTTGGTTTAAACCCAGCCTTATTTGGTTTGGCGATGACCATTCCCCGCATTTGGGATGCTTTTACAGATCCCCTGATGGGACGCATTTCCGATCGAAGTCAGTCGCGCTATGGACGCCGCCGTCCTTATGTGTTCATTGGTGCGTTTCTTATGGCTGTGAGTTTTATTACTATATGGATGGTACCGGAAAAAATGAACGATATGGGGATCTTCTTATGGTTAACGATCGGAAGTGTGCTATTTTTCACAGCTTTTACCATTTATTCCGTACCTTTCAATGCGCTAGTATATGAGCAGACACCTGATTACCATGAGCGCACGCGCTTGATGTTTTATCTAGCACTTTTTTATAATATAGGAAATTTATGCGTTAATTGGTACGTACCCGCGACAAGTTGGAGTGGTTTTGAAAACCCGCTAGCGGGGGCGCGTTGGATAGCGCTGGGCTTATCGCTAGCCGTATTTCTAGGCCTCGGCATTTTACCAGCGATCTTTGGAAAAGAGCGATTTTACAAGGTCGCTCAAAAAGAGAAAAAAGAAATCGGATTTATAAAAGCGATTGGGCAAGCTGCCTCTTCAAAGCCAATGCTGGGCTTGGTTGGTATTGTATTTGCGCTGAATTTTTGTGGGACCATAGCTGGTAGTATCGCGATGTACATTGTTATATATTATGTAAAAGCAGGCGATGTAGCTGGCGGGTTGGTCTTAAATGCTATGAATGGGACAGGCTTTGCTATAGTTGGTTTTTTAGGTATTTTTGCGTTACGATGGTTGGCGCTTAGATATGGCAAACGTCAAGCAATGTTCTGTGTTCTTCTATTAACCGCAGTTGGAGGAATTTCCAAATGGTTTATTTTCACTCCAGAATATCCTCATCTGCTTTTATTGGATGCTGTATTAAATGGACCTGTTTGGGTTTCTCTTGGAGTAATTGTTCCCTCAATGATTGCCGATCTATGCGATTGGGACGAACATAAATTTGGTGAACGGCGTGAAGGTGTCATAAGCTCTGTATTTACTTGGATTACTAAATTCGGTACATCCTTTACATTTTTAGTCTCGGGTGTCGCTTTATACTTTAGTGGTTTTGATGAATCACTTGGTGCAGACCAGCCAGATGGCACGATAATGACACTACGTCTATTCTTTGTTGGTGCTTCTGTTTTAGCACCTGTCCTCGCAATATTCTCTTTAAAACTTTATGGAATTACTGAAGATAACGCTTATAGTATTCGCAAAGAGCTCGAAACTCGACGCGGTGAAGTATAGTAGGAAAAGTTTCTCAAACCTATGAAAACGATATTCAAATCTTGGGTGATTCTATTGTTACTAGTTAACCATGCATTGGCGTCCGGTTCCTTTCAATCGATCACTGCAAAAGAGGGACGTTTACTTTATGCAGATGGCAGCGAGGTAAATTTATTTGGTGTAAATTTTCAGCCTATGCTTAGTTGGGAACATGCAGCTCGGATGCACAACCAAGGTATATTGATGCCATTAAAAGCGAAGGATTTGAAAGAGGTAGCGGATGCGAGTTTTGATCAGATACAGCTGTTGGGTGCGGAAATAATTCGGATACATCTTCACCCAGCCGATTTTACAGATGCTGAAGGCAATCTAGTCGAAACGATCTGGCTGGATCTACTGGATTATACTCTATCGCAGGCGCAGAGCCGTGGACTTTACATTTACTTAACGTTGTTGAATCATTTAGATCACCACGGTACTCAGTTTCCTTATGATCGTGAATCCTTTGCTGCAAAATATTCTCGTGAGGACTGGATGAGTGAGGATGAAGCAATTTCCGCTACGAAACGCTACATTGCTCAATTACTAAACCGGCAAAACACTTATAATGGGCAAATGTACAAGGCCCATGCTGCGCTTGCAGTTCTAGAACCAATTAATGAACCCGCATACGTTCGATTTGATAAATGGCAACTGACTAATAAGGACGGTACACGCGACCAGTTTAATCTTTGGAGTTACAACAATACTAAGAGCTATATTAACGATATGGTAGCATTGCTGCGTGCGGAAGGAATGACGCAACCGGTTGTGTGGAACTGTGGATGGGCACGCTTGATAACTAAGAATCGGGCGTCATTTCGCGGCATTGCTGCATCGCATATTGATGCAGTTTCTTTCTGCCTTTACCCAGGGCAAGCCGATCTGAAACCACCATTTTGGAAAAATACCGAAGATTTAAGTGAGCAAAATTATTTACCATATATTAAAGAGTGCTCGGACAACCAAGAATGGCTCGGTTGGTTACGATCCGATGCTTTTAAAACTAAGGCCAAGTTAGTATACGAGTACGAAACTTTTTGTAATCAAAGCGCGTATCTTTATCCAGCGATGGCAGCGTTTTATCACTCCGTTGGTGCGCAGATTGCCACACAGTGGACCTATGGCCTGACCTCTTATGCAGAATATTTGGGTGGCTCTCATGTCTTTAATATAAAGACCACGCCACGCAAGGCGGCCTCATTCATGGTGGCCAAGCAACAGTTTAAAGATGTCGCTACGACTTACTCCTATGAGTCGCGCTCAAGCGCTGTTTTACATAATGGTTGTTTGATCTATTCTGGCTGGCCTGAAAGCGATGAATGGTCGCAAGCAGTACTTGGTAGTGAGAGCGTAGCTGTTCAATCGATAATTGGTGTCGGAAATTCGCCTTTTGTGCGCTACTCGGGCAGTGGTTTATATTTTATACAGCCATGTGAAAATGACGCGCTGCGCCTCACAATAATGCCAGACGTAGAGTTTATCCGTCCGCATTGGAAGGAGCTTCATACAGGAGAAATGGTGGCAAAAATCGACGATGCCTCCAAGCATCGCTTTGATTTAATGCTGCCAGATTTTGAAGGTGCTAATTGGATCTACCGCAGGGATAACTGGCGGTGGCAGTTAGTCGAAAAGCTTGAAGGCACGATCAGCTTTGAAGCGCAAGCAGGAGAATATTTAATTGAGAAACAGCCCGTACATATTAATCGTAAAGTACTAGAGGAAGGATGGGGGGACTAAGATGATACGAGTTAAAACAAAAAAAGTACTACTATTTTTTATGGCGGTTCTACTCACCTTCATAAGTAGCCATGCGGTCACAGCATCTGCCGACCAACCTAATATTCTTATGATTTGCGTCGATGATTTAAACGATTGGGTAGGATTTTTAGGAGGCCATCCCCAAGCGAAAACGCCCAATATGGATAATCTGGCTAGTAAAGGTGTCAATTTTACTAATGCACACTGCACAGCTCCTGGTTGTTCACCGAGCAGGAACGCACTTTTATTTGGAGTAGAGCCGCATAAGTCTGGGCTGTATCCATTTTACAATCTTAATAATGTCGACGCAGAGTCTCTAGAGCGCTTCATACCTATGCCTCTACTATTTCGTGAAAATGGATATGAGACGGTGGGGATTTCTAAAGTTTGGCATAACCCGGATAATAAATATCGGCAAAAAGAGCAGTGGGATGAGTATGTAATGTATGGCACGGGAAAAAAAGACAAGACCCTGATTAAAGAGAAAGGTTATCACCCCGAGCCGTTCAACAAGCGAACTATAGCATGCCCAGCAAATAATCCGCTAAGTGATTTTGGTGACTACAAAGCTGCGCAACATGCGGTACGGTTTTTAGAGAAGAATCATTCTAGACCGTTTTTTCTGGCAGTTGGCTTTATTCTTCCACACACGTCTTTTATTATGCCGGAGGAAAACTGGGATCGTTTTTTAGATCCTATTGCCGAACCAGCAATTAAAGCAAATGACTTAAATGATGTTCCGCTTGTTGGACAATCAAATGCACAAATTTATGTCGAAATTCCGGTTCGTCAGGATCAGGCATGGGAAGAAATTCGCCGCGGCTATCTCGCTTCAGTCAATTTCACCGATGATAATGTGGGTCGTGTTTTAGATGCATTAGAGCGAAGTTCCTACAGCGATAATACAGTTGTGGTGCTATGGTCGGACCATGGCTATCACCTAGGTGAAAAGCGCACCTTCAGTAAATTCTCCTTATGGGAAGAGGCTACTCGCACTCCGCTGATTGTCTATGATCCGCGTAATAAATCTGGTAATGGTCAAAGCTGTTCAGAGCCAATTGGCTTAATCAATATTTATCGTACCTTGTGTGAGCTATCTGGCTTAAAGACTCCAGACTACGTTGATGGTATCAGCTTAGTGCCTTGGCTTAGAGAGCCCAAGCTTCCAAAGGAGCGACCTGCGTTAATTACCTGGGGACGTGGAAACTACTCCTTACGCCTGAATCAGTGGCGCTACACCCGATACTTTGATGGTACAGAAGAGCTTTACGATCATCATCAGGATCCATACGAATGGAATAATTTAGCGAGTCGTCCTGAATATATGGAAATGATGCAAGAGCTTGCATCTACTTGGTTACCGAAACAGGAAGCCGCACAAGTCAGCTCTGGACGTGAACTCTATAACGTAGCCGACGCAGATCAGCCAGATAAAATGATAAAGAGCTACCAGCGCTACGTAAAAAGGTATAAGAAAGCTGGATTACATCCTCCACTAAACTAACTACAATGCACTATCTAAAGACATTCATTTTACCCGTTTGGATGATGTTTAATTGTATTTCTGTATTACTAGGTGTTGATCCAGCTTCTTCAGAAGCGAAGCCAAATATTATTTTGATAATGACCGATGATCAAGGCTTTGATGATTACGGTTTTCGACAGGCACCAATGAAAACCCCTAATATGGATAAGATGGCGACGCATGGCGTGCGTTTTGATCGTTTTTACACTGCGCCAGCTTGCGCGCCTACACGTTCGGCTTTAATGACTGGGAGAAATTATTTAAAGACAGGGACATCTGCAGTCGGTTTTGGTGCCGAAGGTCCGCACCAAGATGAATATTTGCTTAGTGAGGCTATGCAAGATGCTGGTTACAAGACAGGTATGGTGGGTAAATGGAATCTCGGCTTGTCGGATGCTGAACTTCCCTCTCGTCGCGGCTTTGACCAAGCTTGGCCAATTGTACAAAAAGAAGTACGTAGTTATGGACGTTACACTCATTTTAATGCTCCTTTTTTTCATAACGGATTATATGCTGGAGTAGAAAATGGTTGGCAAGTTGAGCGTGTTACGGACAAGGCTATTAATTTTGTTAAGACAAATAAGAAGAAGCCCTTTTTTCTCTATCTTGCTTATGCACAGCCACATGAGCCGTGGCTGTGTCCCCAAGACTACCAGCAGAAGTACATCGCTCTTGGTTTTGGCCAGGAGTATGCGATGTTTATGGGTATGATGGAACAGCTCGATGACCAAATAGGGCGTATTCTGGATTCACTTCAGGCAAATAATATAGCAGAAAAAACCATTGTACTTTTTTTAGGCGATAATGGCCCTACGCCTACAACTCGTATTCTTGAGCAACAGCCGGACGGTTGGTTTCGCCAGACTGGCAAATACTACTCCCTAAATGAAGATGAGTGGGCACGACGCAACCCCAGTGGGTTTCGAGGAATTAAAGCTACTGGCTGGGAGTGCGCAGTAAGAAACCGGCTCTTAGTTTATTGCCCTTCAAAGTATGAATCTCGAGTAGTTAGCGACGAAAGGACTTTGGTTATGGATATCTACCCCACACTTGTGGAGCTTGCAGGCGGCTCACGTCCTAGTGCCGCTCCCGAACTCGATGGAAAGAGCTTCGTTTCTTTACTAGAGGGACAGAAAAATTGGCAGGCGCAGGATTATTTCACTTCTGAAGCAGGTAAGCCACAAATGCATGCTAATAAAGACGGCTGGTCTTATCGATTTAGCGAGTACACCCTGCCGCTAGAGAAGCGTAGCAGTTGCTTTTATTCTGGAGACTATGTGATTGTTAATGATAAGGGGAGTTGGTCGCTCTACGATATAGTCAATGACCCTCAGCAGAAGGTAGACTTGCAACAGCAAATGCCTGAAGAATTTTCGATAATGCAGAAAAAATATTACTCTAATTATGATGATATTTTAAGTGATCCTCACGCATTTTCTGATCCTATTCAGGAGCTTAATGTTAGTAATGGTCGCGAGGGCTACTTAGAGATAGAAGGCATCTATCGGGCAAAGGGTAAGGTATCGGTGACCTGGGCGAATACTTATTTTCATGAGATAAATGCCACGCAGGAGCTTAAGGTGGATGTTGTTGAGCCAGGCGAATACGCAGTGATCCTACGGGCTCTAAGTGTGCCCCCTGCTACTCGCCTTCGCTTTGAGGCCGGCTCTTCAAGTAATGAAGTCACTCTTACTAGCGGCAAAAAGTTTCACTCCATTGGCCGCGCACGCTTGGAGGCAGGCAAGCAGACTTTTGCATTAACACTATTAGAAACTGCGGATCTTGATAAGATTGAAAAGATGGGTTTATACAGTCTTAGTTTTAGAAAAATTAATTAAACTATAAATATATGAAAGACGCGACACAGATATTTAAACGCCACGAGGGGGGGCCGCTTTTGCATGTTAAGGATTTTCCTGGTAAGGCGCAGATTTATAATCCCGCACCGGTGCAACATGGTGAAGAAACTATTTTGCTAGTTTCAGTAGTAGAGCATGCGGCTATGAAGGGATTCGGTCGTGATGTTGGGCAGACCCGAGTGGCTCGTTCATCGGATGGGGTAAATTTCGAGCTTTCTGAGGAGAACTTTATCGATACCCAAGCCCTAGGTGAGCCGTGGGATCGCTATCATCATTTCATCGATAATAGAGTGACTAAAATTGGCGATTGGTTTTATATTATTACCCCGGTAATGGTGCAGGGGTTTGATTCGCCGATAGGCATGTTAGGCCGCACTAAGGATTTCAAGACTTACGAACGCATCGAAACGATTACTCAACCCAAGAATCGTGGAGCTTCGTTGTTCCCTGAAAAGATTAACGGCAAATACTATAAGTTGGATCGCCCAGGTGGCGGTGACGGTGGAGATGGTGACATTTGGATCAGTTCGTCACCCGATCTAGTGAATTGGGGTGAGTTCAAGCCGGTCCTTGCCGCAGGATATCGTTTTTGGAACGTCCAGAAAATTGGTCCGACTCCGCCGATTAAAACCAAGCATGGTTGGCTTGACATCATTCATGGTGTATTCTCACCAGCAGGTGGCACTTATTATTACATCGGTGCAATTTTACTTGATCTGATAGAGCCATGGAAGGTAATAGGGAAGACAAACAGCTATTTGATGATGCCAGAAGAGCCATGGGAGCGGCATGGTAATTGTGATAATACAATTTTCCCCTGTGGTGCAATTGCAGATTATGATAAAGACCAGATTAGACTGTATTATGGTGCTTGTGATTATGCTATTTGCCTTGCGACAGGTTCTTTGAGTGAGACAGTCGATGCTTGCATAAAGGGTCTATAGTGTAAACTGACCACAGTTTTTGGTTTAAACGGTAGATTGTTATAGCTTTAAATTTTTTACACTAATTTTGACCCCACGACTAAAGTAAGAAAATTAAAAGATGAATCGAATGAAGATACAGGCTTTAAATACGACTGCGATTGTTTGTCTTATTTGCAGCGCATTTGCTAAGGACAGTCGCCCCAATATTTTAGTTTTGATCAGTGATGATCAAAATATGAATACTATTGGTGCCTACGGCTCTAACTTTGCGACACCTAATATTGATCGCTTGGCAAAAGAAGGGGTGATTCACACGCGAGCATATACAACTGCTACTCTATGCGTGCCAACACGCTACAGTTGTCTTACAGGACGGTACCCTAGTCGAAGTACTAACCGTTTTTTTGGTCCACTCTCAAAGCAGCCTTCTATTCGTAATGGTGCAGCTTTTCGTCCAGATGAGCGAACGATCATTCAATCACTACGTCAAGCAGGGTATTTCACCGGCGCCACAGGTAAGTGGCATAATGATTTAGATCTTAAGCATTTCTGGCAAAAGATTCCTAAAGATGCAGATCCAAAAGATCCGCTAGTTATCGCTGACTTAAAAGCCATTCAAGACGAGCTGCGAGTACGCCTTGATAGATACGGTTTTGATTATGCAGAACATATTAGCGAAGGAAATTTAGAGTATTTTCCTGCAGCTTTAGAGCATCATAATATTGAATATACGATTAAAGGAGCAGTGGATTTCTTAGATCTTGTCCCTGAAAATAAGCCCTTTTTCTTATGGGCGGCATTTACAACAACGCACGGTCCTCACGAGCCTATTGATTCAGGAGATGTGCGTAATACACCAGAAGGGTACTCGGAAGATCACTTGGGGCTTATGCCGGATCGGTCGCAGTATATA
>JAKVCN010000044.1 GCA_022448585.1 Puniceicoccaceae bacterium
GCTCGACCAAATTGTAGTAACGGTAGTACAGACAGATTTAGTGACTTCATTGACAGTACCTACGACAAACTTAGAAATTCTTCTTAATGACAGTGTTGACTTTGCTGCGACTGCGTCTTCCACCTTAGGAGTAGCGATTGTACGATGGTATGTCGATGGGGAGCTTGAATCTAGCGACACCCAGCCTCCTTATACCTTTTCCCAAAGCTTTACTAACCCTGGTTCATTCTCCGTCTATGCCGAGGCTGAAGATTCACTCGGCTCACGCAAGGTTACCGATTCTAGGATAATTACAGTAAATACGCCTAATCCACTAACGAGTAATCGTGACTTTGTGAGCGATATATACTCAAAGTTTTTAGCAAGGACTCCTACTGAGTCTGAAAGCATAGCGGCGCTAGGTGCACTCAATAACACTTTAAGTTCTCGGGCGCAGTGGCTCGATAACTTTTTAATACCTTTGTCTGTGAATGCGGATGCTATTAATAATAGCTTGATCTCCTCCAATAATAATCTGATTGCTACTAACAATAATCTGATTGCTACTAACAATAATCTGATTGCTACTAATAATAGCCAGATAGAGCCTGATACTACTAAAAATCAGATAGATCCTGATACTACTAATTATGGTACTATTTATATGATATATCGTACGATGCTTGGTAGAGCGCCGAGCCTCGATGAATTTACTGCTGCAGATGGAGCAACTGCAACTGCGCTTGTATCCAGTTTAGTTAGTGCTTACCAGGAACAGTACGGAGCATTTCCAACTAGTGTCAGTGCAACAGATCAGTCCGCAATACCTTTGATAGCACAGTTGTTTGTTAATAAACATGGCGAGGCAGCAAGCTTATTTAATCAGGCGAGGCTTCGAATCGTGCTCACGGGTGATAGATATTTGGGTAATTCAGTAAATTTTGTGGCAGCGTTTGCAGCAGATAATTTACTTAGCGGATACCAACACCCCTCTGGGCCACTGTCTAATGATTTGAGCTATGTTGTTCCAAATGATGCGACTGCCTCAATACCGGTAGCCTTAGCTGGTCTCAAAGAGGATATCCAAGCGGAGAATACCAGACTCCAAGAGCTGATCGAAGCAGAGAATACTAGACTCCAAGCGGAGAATACTAGACTCCAAGCGGAGAATACTAGACTCCAAGCGGAGAATACTAGACTCCAAGAGGAGAATATACTAGCATTTGCTTCTATTGTGCTTCTCAGTATCGATGACCCGAATGATGTAGTATCTGCTGTCAGTGCCTACCAAGCACTAACTTTCACGCAAGCCATAGAGTTAATGCTAGCAGACGCTCGCTACTATAATCAATTCCCCAAACTATATACTGAAGGATACGTTGCTAATCGCATGGCACAATTAGGTATTTTCGATTTAAGTAAGAACTCAGCCTCGGCTGATTCTGACAATGATAGTCAATCCAACTTATATGAGTTAGCGCTCGGATCAAATCCAATTAATGCACTAGATACAGTTCCACCTTTAACAGTCACGCAAGAGGATACTGGCTTTATTGTTCGCTATATTCAAATTGATCCAGCTACCACCCCATCGGATTTAGTTATAAGTGTAGATAGCTCATTAAATCTTTTGGCATGGAGCACAGCCGCAGCATCGATCGCAAGTGATCAAAGCAACGTCCCTGCTGGATATATTCGCTACGAATTACTAATTGATGCTGCAGCTCAGCCTAATCTCTATATCCGAGTTGGAGTTAATTAAGTTTTTCTTTTTGCAGGCTTTTTTAATTTTCCATACATCCAATAACTGCTAACTTGCCTCTAGATGCGAGAGTCTACAAATTTTGGTTATGATTAATTTAATGAAAAAAACAATGCTTGCTGGAGTCGGACTTGCAGTTGTAACCAAAGAAAAAATCTTTGAGTCAATTAATGAGTTGGTCGATAAAGGCAAGCTAACCACGGATGAAGCGAATGCACTGTCGGAGAAAATCGTTGAAGAAGGTCGCGTAGAAACGGAAAAAGCGAAGTCCGAAGCGGGTAAGCTTTTAAATGAGCTATTACATCGCGCAAATGTAGTGACAAAAGATCAATACGATGAATTAGCGACTAGGGTTACTGAGCTTGAAGGTCGATTGCACAAAGAGTTTCCCAATATAGACTAGCTTATCAGTAGCTTTATTTATGTTACTGTGGAATATTTGTAGAAGTAATTTAGTGGCGATCAGTATTCTATCATTAAGAAGAGAGCTTTACTTATCTTATCAACGCATGGCAGAGTAAAGATTCATGCATGAATAAAACTCAGACTGAAGAATACAGACTTTTTGAGACTCTAACAAGTAGGGCTACGGATGCTTTTGTCTGCATAGCCCCAGATGGTAGCATCTATAAGTATAACCCAGCATTTATCCAATTAACGGGACTTAATAAAGAAGACGTCATTGGGCGTAACTGGATGGATGTCGTGCAATTGTATGACTCGCCGGAGGGACTTCAGGTACAGGAATTAGGGGTGCAAAATTCTCCGTCGGATCTTGTAAGCTGGAGTGAACCAACTGATTTATATTTGATGCTAAAAGGCGAGAAAAGCCTCAGTGTCGAGGTGACAATTGCTCAAATATCAAGTACTGCGGATAATTTACAGGAATGGATCATGATTGTGAAAGATAAGAGCATGCACGGACAGCTAGAGAGTCAAATGCAGCGATTGTCTAGCCTTGAGTCACTTAGCTTACTTACTGGTGGGATTGCCCATGATTTTAATAATTTATTAACTATAGTTTTAGGGAATGTATCTATAGCGCGACTTGGATTACAAGAGAGTGACACACATGCAGATCAATTAATCCTAGCAGAAAAAGCAGCCATGCAAGCGAAGGCATTAACGGATCAATTGCTCCGCTTGGCAAAAGGAGATACATCGGCAGCAAATGCCGTCACCCTTGATGATATAGTAGAGGAGTGTGCGCAGTTTATTTTCTGCGGAACGAACATTAGTTACTCGGTAGAAAAAGACGAAAAATTATGGTCTGCCCATGTTAATCAGGGGCAGATCGCTCAAGTAGTGAATAATCTTATGATTAATGCCCGTCAGGCGATGCCTCAAGGGGGTGTTCTACGAGTATGTCTAGAAAACAAAACTTTAAAAAGCGCAGCTGTTGAAGGACTTAAAGCCGGTGACTATGTATGTATTAAATTTTCTGATAATGGCATGGGAATCTCTTCTGAAGATATTGCATACATTTTCGATCCATATTATACGACCAAGCAAGATGGAAGTGGGTTGGGACTGGCCACATCAATGTCTATTATAAGAAAGTATGGAGGTATTATTAGCGCATATTCAGAATTAGGTGAGGGTACTACTTTTAAAACGTATCTGCCCAGAGCAGAACAGGAAATGACAGTGCAGGAGGCAATGGATTCTGTATCCAATGATACAATACGAAAAGGCAGTGGGCGAATATTGATTATGGATGACATGGAAGCCATGATGCTTGTCGCTGGCGAGATTCTCGAAGCCCTTGGCTACACAACTTTACTTACGAGCAATGGAGAAGAAGCTATTGAATCCTATAAGCGAGCCAAAGAATCTGGCGATCCGTTTGATGCGGTTGTGTTTGATTTGACTGTTCCTGGCGGTATGGGTGGCGAGGAAGCATGTAAAATATTGCGAGGTTACGACCCAGATTTAGTAGCGATTGCTACTAGTGGATATACCAATTCTGATGTTATGTTGGACTACACTGGAGCCGGATTTAATGCAGTTATCCCGAAACCTTACCGTATTAAGGAGATGAGTCGGGTTCTTCATTTATTATTGAATGAGTCGGCTAGTTAAACCAATGCTTCCAGCTCTTACGGTAACTTTCTACATTTTGCCAATCAACTACCATTGGTGCAGTTATTGTATGAGGTAGATTGGGCAGTTGATTCTTGTGTAATTTATCTACCATCATGACCACACTTTGATAGCCCCATTTATAATAAGGGTGAACTACCAATGCGTTAACGTATCCTTTATCGAGATATAAAAAAGCGGAAGGCGATGATTGTATCGCAACGCAGGGCAGGCGTCCTGCTTCCCACGGAAGGGCGGGTATACCTAGGAGAGGCCAGTCGTCGAGAAAGACCCAGCCGTCGATATAATCATTTACATCGTCCCTGTCCGCTTCACATATGGCGGCGATTGCAGCAGAATAATTAGGCTCACACCTCACAATTTTTTCAATTCTTTTGTAGCCCAAAGATGTACGAACCCCATCAAGCCGCTCTAACATAGCCGCTGAAGGGTTATTAGCCATGAGAATAGCTGCACGCCCCTTGTTAGGAAGCAGCTTGGCTATATAGCGACCAGCTAACACACCAGATGTGTACTCATCGGCAATGATGGATGCGAGAGGAACAATATTTTCAAGTGCAGTCTCAAAAAAAATAATTTGCTGATTCTGCTCTTGTGCAAAAGCGACGGCATTTTGCACGCCCTTTACTGGGCTAATAATGAAGCCATCGGCATCTCCTATAAACAATTGCCCAATAGAAACTTCTTGATCACCTCCTTGATTTAAGTCTGGAGTAAGAACAATTAATTCTATGTCAATCGAGTAGCGTCGACTTAGATCACGAGCCGCTTCTTGTGCGCCAAGATGAGTAGCTTGGTAGATGGCATCTTCAAAATCTTGCCCAACTATGCCAATTTTATACTCGCCTAAAACTTCAAGGTTTTGAGCAATCGTGCTCTGCACTATCAGCAGCGGTATAGCTATATAATGGAGCAATATTTTTCTAAGCATTATCATAATAAGTTGGGCTTACTTTTGGTAAGTGGCAACTATGCTTTATCTGCTATTAAAAAATGCCTACTGATTGCTGGCTGTCCTCATTCTTCAACAACGTATGTTAGACTTATTCCATTGTGCTTAATAGTGAGCTGATTTTTACCGTCCTGCCTGCATGTGGCTTCAGTGCGACCAACGATTTGAGCCGGAATTCCGAAAGCCTGACTCTTAGCAATGATTTTACTAGCAGCATCGGGTTCGCAATAAATTTCCATGCGGTGCCCCATATTATAGACGCGAAACATCTCTTTATCGCTAGTGCCACTTGCTTTCTGGATAGCAGTGAAGATTGGTGGAATCGGCAAAAAGTTATCTTTAATAATATGTACAGCAGTGCCGAATCGTAGGCACTTAGTTTGCCCTCCACCAGAGCAGTGTACCATACCCTTGATACCATCGCGTTCTTCTTCGAGAAGTTGTTTGACAAGTGGTGCGTAGGTACGAGTTGGACATATTAGCGCTTCGCCGATACTCATAGTTGAGCCTGGTAGTGGGTCTTCCATTTTGTAGGGTCCACAGTAAAGAAAAGAGGTGTCGGTCAAGGGGTCGCAGGTTTCTGGATACTTCTTTAGGTAGTACGGACTAAGCAGATCGTGGCGAGCGCTAGTTAGGCCGTTACTGCCGATGCCTGAATTTTCAAAAGTCTCATAACTGGCTTTCCCTGCCGATGCCAAACCCACAATTGCTAATCCTGGTCTAATGTTGGCATTATCGACGATTTGATTGCGACTCATCACTACTACAGCGCAAGAGTCTACCGTTACTGTGCCAGTTAGGTCTCCAACATCAGCGGTTTCGCCGCCACCACTGTATGAGCCTACCCCATAACTACGCAGTAGCTTTAAAAAATCTTCGGTGCCCGAAATAATTTCGGCAAGTGCTTCGCCTGGCACAGCACGAGCATTTCGATTAACGGTACTCGAAATAAGGATGCCCTTAATTGCACCGATGCAAAGTAAATCATCGATATTCATGACTAGACTATCTTGTGCGGTCTTGCGAAAGCCCCGCGGATCGCCTGTTTCTCGATAGTGAAGATAAGCAAGTGTACTTTTAGTACCGGAACCATCCGAGTGAATAATATTACATTTATCTGGATCGCCAGTTAATTTATCGGCACCAATTTTGCAGAAGGCTCCAGGGAAGATACCAAGGTTGAGCTTATCAACAACCGCATGTACTTCAGACTTTGAAGAAGAAACTCCCCGTCGTGCATAGCGGTCAGAGGATATATGCTGTGAATTACACATCTATGTGGATACTTACTTTGGGATGATAATTGCTTTAAACTACTTTATTGTTTGGCGGTCTCAAATCTGCGATTCTAGACATAATAAGCCGTGAAGCTTCCATGTAGCGATCGGGGTTATTTCTACCAAAATCAAGTTCATTTGTTTGAATAGGCTTGCCGTAGGTAACGTGAATGTCTCCACCGATTTTAGGACGCTTTATTTTACGTCCAAATACTTCGTAAGTACCAAAAATTCGTGTCGGTATTACGGTAGCTCCAGATTTGCATGCAATCATGCCAGCGCCAGGTTTAGGATCGGCTAGTTTTCCGTCTGTAGATCGTGTGCCTTCTGGAAATATAGCAACAGCACCTGCTGATTTAAGAGTCTTAAAAATTGCCTTCAGTGATTTGATATCAGCATTTTCGCGAGCAACAGGTATTGTATTTATGGCTAATAGACCTTTCCCAAAAAGACCTTTGTACAAGGTGTCGCGCGCAAAGTAGCTAATTTGTCGTTTTATTCGGGCACCTAAAACAGGCGGGTCGTAAAAGCTGATATGATTAGCTGCAAATATAAGTCCCCCTTGATCAGGAATATTATGCTGTCCAGAAAGAGAGTAATTATACAGGGTGCTAAAGTAGCAGTCAGCTGCGACTCGAACCATGTTATATAGCAGGGGCATCTGAGGCTGTAATTTAGTCATCTTGTTTTATGTTGATGATTGCAAGAATACGCTCTATTACGTCTTTTAACGTGAGTTGACTAGTATCAATACGTATAGCACCTTTTGAGCATACTAAAGGAGCCATTTTACGTGTTTTATCTAGATCGTCGCGATTTGTAATGGAGTCATTTACCCCCTCCTTTAAGCGGCGTGCCGCGCGAGTGCTTGCATCTGCTTCCAGAAAGAAGCGAAACTTAGCATCTGGAAATATAGTAGTGCCAATATCACGACCTTCCATAATAATACCCTTGAAGCCATATTTTTTAGCAACTAATAATTGCCCTCGTTGATAATCAAAAAGAAATTTACGAATATCTGGTAAAGCCGCAAATAATGATACGCTAGCGTTCACCTTAGCTGAGCGAATATTTTCATTGGATGGGGCTTTATTATTTATGCTTAGTAGTGCACTCTGGCCGGTTAACTCAGTGCTAAGATGTAATTGCTTTAAATGAGCAGCAATTCTAGCGGTTTGTTTCGGAACAGCGCCTAGTTGTAATAGAGATGCGGTAAGAGTACGATAATGTGCGCCTGTATCGACATGCATGAAATTTAACTGTTCTGCTAGTGCGCGGGCAGTTGAGGACTTGCCTGTTGCAGCGCCGCCGTCAATGGCGATAACTTCACATCGATATATATTATTCATGGCGCAAACTATCTAGTGTTTCAAAAAAATTCGGGAATGTTTTAACGCAGCAATCAGGATCTTTGATTGCGAGCCATGGTTGACCATCATTTAGAAGATCATAACTGCCTAAAATAGCAAAACTCATAGCAAATCGATGGTCCTCATAGGTTTCGATTTCAATAAGTTTACCATGTTTACGCGCCTGTAAAGCGCGCGCTCTTAGTTCATTAGGCTTTTGAGCAATGGTAAGCGAGTCGCTTTCTTCTTTCACTAATTGTCCAAGCTTGGAGAGCTCGTTTGCCATACCAGTAATCCGATCTGTTTCTTGCCTGCGCGTATGCTCAATACCGGTAATACGTACAGAACCACCGAGTAATGGAGCGATCGCTCCATAAGTTAAAAAGGTATCTGAGAAATGTTTAAAATTAATTTCTCTATGGTTACGCTCAATGTCCATTGGATGCTTATTCGAGGCAATCCACCCATCGCTAGAACACTCCATGCGTAACCCATGATAAGCGAGTACCTCAGCAAATAGTGCATCTCCTTGTAGTGGATTGGCAGTTAATCTTGGAAATGAAAGTTGCCCACCTGTTATTAAGGTAAGCGCTAGAAAATAACTAGCAGCAGATAGATCTGGTTCGATCGTATAATGACCGCAATCGGGAGTCTTGTAGCTGACGGGAGCAATCTCATACAAATTTTTGGCTTTTGTCGGCAGAGGGGGTGCTCCAAAAGCTTCGCGCATATTTAATGTAATTTTCACATAAGCTGGACGAACCCCTATGGCTTTAAGTTTTATGGGTTCTCGAGAACCAGCTCCAGAGGCCAATAGTAGCGCAGAAAGAATCTGGCTACTAGTATTTGCATCTACTATTGAAGAGCCTCCATTAAAGCCATGTGTTTTCATGATAAATGGAAAATGGTTATACTCCCCTAAAAACTCGAAGTCTGCTGCACCTAGTTCACTGAGTGCATCTAAAAGACCAGCCATCGGGCGGGATCTCATAGCCTCGTCCCCATCAAGAGAGTAGATTCCACCTGGCTCAATGGCAAGTAGAGCAGTTAGGAATCTAGCAGCTGTGCCTGCATTACCAACATCAAGCTTCGCTTCTTTTTTAGCAATACGCCCGTTCATTCCATGTACAACAATCTGTAGCTGCAAAGGATCTACTGCACATTTAAACCCAAGTGATTCTAGTGCTTGAAGCATTATTTGAGTGTCACGACTCAATAGCGCTCCTTTAAGAAGCGTTTGACCATTTGTTAGTGCAGCAAGAATTAGCGCACGATTAGTGATGCTCTTTGATCCTGGTAGATCAATTTTAGATTCAATACCTCGGGTGAAGGGGACGATAGGTAGAGGATCGCTCATCTATTCAGACCATCACGGTATTGTTTACCTAGTTGCAGTAAACGTTTTGTTCTATCCGAGTCGGATTGTTTTAAAGCCTCCTTGAAAGCTTGTAATGCAACTTCATAGCCCTCTACTGCGCGCAGTATTGCCTCACTGTTCTGCTGAAGAATTTGTTGCCACAAATCCGGGTCTCCTGCAGCTACTCGAGTGGTGTCTCTTAAGCCATGACCAGATAGCTCGCCTAGTGCAACGGGTTGATTTGCTAGATAGCTACATAGTGTAGAAGCAAGTAAATGCGGAAGATGGCTTATGTGGGCTACTATCTCGTCATGTTCATTCGGAGCAATCTCGGTAACTTCCATTCCAATGTCTTGCCAAAAAGCGCGTAAATTAATTCTAGCTTCAGAAGTATCCGAATTACTTGGCGTTATGATGCATGCTGCATTTTCAAAAAGATCTGCCTTAGCATTATCCATACCTTTCAACTCAGATCCTGCCATTGGATGGGAGCCAACAAACGACGCACCTTTTACTAGTATTCTTGAGGCCGCTTGGCAAATTTGATTTTTGGTGCTCCCAACATCTGTAACTATAGTTGTCGCGCCTAAGTTTTTATTGATACGTTCAAGCATGGATACAATCGTATCTACAGGGGTACAAATGACGACCAGATCACTGCCAATAACTGCATCTTCAGGCGTATCAAAAACTGCATCACACCACCATCTTTGCAGGCTTTCTGCTCTAGTTTCAGGACGCCTTGACCAAATGACTACGTCAGACATAGGCATTCGATCTTTTATTGCCATTGCCAGCGAAGCACCCAATAAACCCGGACCTAATATGGTGATTTGTTTATACATAATTACTTCGAATGTTTGTAATGACTTTGAACTAAGTTATAAATAACACTAGTTTCAGTTCGTTTTTTGTTTAATTGCTTTTACCTTGAATGCCCTAATTGCTGTAATTATTAAATTGTTACATAAAATTATATTCTATAAAATGAATTTTATACAAAAGTTTTCTGTGCGCGGGAATCGTAATTACCAAAAGTGTCATTGTGATGGTTTTAACATCCCGCTATTAACTGGGATGCTTTCATTGCTTGTGCTACTTTTTTTCTGGGCCCTTTCAAGCCTTGGACCAAAGCGACTGGATTATACATCATTAAGCCCTGCTCTTGAGGTGTCTGAAGAAGTTAAGTTCTTAAAAAGTCAAAGCTTAGAAATGGAAGCTCAGTTTGAAGAGATACTTGCTTTAAGGGATCCCAGTCTTGAGGACTTAAAGCTAATTCAAGCTGCAATAGATTTTCAAAGCCAGTACCTGGATCAACTACCTAATTATAGTTATGAGGACACACAGCACTTAGAAGTATTAAAGAAAAGATTACATGAATATTCTGCAGAAGCTCTAATTGCTGATAGCATAAATTTTGAAGCGAAGAGTCAAAAATTATTGGAAGATGGCGATTTTGAGGCGGCATCAGTTGCGCTTAACGAAGCCTATCAAATACAAAAAACAATAAATGAGCTATATCCATTAAGTTCGTTGGCGAATCTAAACCGGGCAACACGATTGTTACGAGAAATTCGCTACTTAAATGCAGAACCTCTCGCGCGAGAGAGTTTAGAAGCTGAGAAATTGGCCGACTCTTTAGTAGCGCAAGAGGAATGGGAGAAGGCCGAACAAGCTCTGGTAAAAGCGATGCAAATACAAGAGCGATTAAATACTGATTTTAGGGGAACGAAGCAGGACAGCGTGGCACGCTATGAGCAGCTTTCTAGAAAGCTAGAGGGAATTCGCTCCGGTCAGTATAATCTTGAGATTATTCGTTTATCAAATCAGGCTGATGCCTTACACGTGAAAGGGGAAACGCTCGAAGCAGCTTACATGTATGAAGAAGTCGCACGTATGCAACGTAAACTAAATGAGCAATATCCTGAGAGTCCAGATGCTTCATCGGAACTGGTTTCGGATTTTGAACGCAAGAGCCAGACATCTCAGAGTTATGATATAGGACTTGCCATTGAGGCAGACCATATCCGATTACGAAAACTTCTAAGCTCGCGCCGCACCTACGAAGCAGCTGAAGTAATTGTCGATTTGAGGCATTCTATTCAGCGTCTGCGTGAGGTCTTTCCTCGCAGTTCTTTAAATGATCCCGAGCTAGAGCTGAAGATTCGTTATCTTAATTTAATTCAAGCTGATTTAGCTTACATTCAAGATTTAATGTATGACTCATTACTTCCGCTTCCAGAAGTTTCAGGTTGGCAAATGATGCGCACGGAGACTTCACAAGCACTTTATAGTATTATTATGGGTACTAATCCAAGCCGCAATATAGGTGACCTTTGCCCTGTTGACTCAGTAAGCTGGAAAGATGCAAAAACCTTCTGTCAGCGCTTATCATGGATTATGGGTCGTGAGGTTCGTTTACCTACAGAGGATGAATATAGGTTGGCTCTAGGGCCGCTTCGTTATCTAGTTTTGGAAGAATATGCATGGGGTTCAGCAGACGAAAAATTAGCACCTCAAGTAGTAGCCAGTAAGAAAGCAATGAATAATGGTTTTCATGACCTGCTTGGAAATGTCAGCGAATGGCTCGAGTCAGTTAATAGGTATGAGACCGAAAAAGCAGACCACATTGGGGGTCATTTCCAAGATCGTATGGATATAATTTTTACTGTACCTATGCGCGCTATGCCTCGCGTAGGGCGCAACCGATTAACTGGCTTTCGTGTGGTAATAAAGACTTCCACGAATACGAATGTATGATTTTTTGGATACGATATTGAGGACAATGAAGAATAGACCTCACAAAGCCGATCATATAAAGCGAGTCATTCTTACAATTATGATAATAATGATGTTATTGCCTCCATTATTGCTATGGTTGCTAATAAAGATTAGAATAGTCTGATCTGCTTACTCCGTTAATGGAAGTTTTGATACATATTGTTCATACATGTTGTGAGACTAACTGTATGTTTAGGCTAAAAATATCAATTTACCCCACTTGACTGCAATCAAGATAGTTTTAAATGATCAATTTATGATAAGTATAATTAATTATGGCTAAAGTAAAAATAAGAGGATCCATATTATTTGAGTTTGTGACGGTAATAATTATAGTCGTATTATTGCTTGTTGTAACAGTCCCTGCCTACCAAAAAGTTCGAATTACATCACAAAATAAGGCGATCACCAAGAACCTAAGAATGATAGCTAAAGCTGCTAATTATTATTTCCTACATCAAGGAGTTAACTCTGTTTTGGTCGCTGATTTGGTAGGACCTGATGAACCAATCAAATCACTAAATCCAGTTGCCGGAGAAATATATCCTATAACCATTTATAGTAATGATAATGTGATAGTTGCTAAAGGTGGCAGTCTAGGCGACATAAGCATCGATTTTTAAGGAACCTAACTATTTTAAGCAGTTATTTTATATTACTACTTACTGCGCAGGAATTTTATCAAATTAATGGCAGTTTTTGGACCGATACCATCAACTTCACAAAGCGACTTTAGTGTGGCATTTCGTAATTTCCTGAAAGAGCCGAAGTTTTTCATCAGTGCTTCACGCTTCGTTGGTCCTAGTCCTTTAAAATCTTCAAGAATTGATTCTCTCAAGCGCTGGCTACGCAAGTCGGAATTGTATCTGTTAGCAAAATGGTGCGCTTCATCACGAATGTATTGGAGTAAGCGCAAGCCTGGGTCGTGGTGCGGCAGATTAATAGGATCTCGTCCATCACTGAAAATGATGGTTTCATTGCGCTTCGCAAGGCCAATAATGGTAGGGGGCTCCAAGTTTTGTCTAAAAAAAGCTTTCAGCGCAGCGGTGACTTGACCAGTGCCACCGTCTACTACAATTAAATCTGGGAAAGCGGTTTTTTCGAGGCTTAGTCGACGATAGCGTCGACCTACAACTTCTTCCATCGCTCGAAAGTCGTCATTACCGATAAAAGATTTAATTTTGTAGCGACGGTAACTTTTGCGATCAGGTTTCCCGTGTTTAAAGGACACCATGGAAGCGACGCAAAAGCTGCCTGAGATATGCGAAATGTCGAAGCATTCCATTGAGCTGGGTCTAGATGTGAGATCGAGCTTTTCTTGTAGCCGATCAACTGCTTCGCCATGATCACTAAGTCCAGTTTGGTTTCGCTCGAATTTGCGCGTGCGTTGAGCAGTTCTTTTGAGCGCTTCAATCAAGTCTCGTACAGATGCTGCACGTTCGTAATTGCGTGCTTCGGACGCAATTTTCATTTGTACTTCTAAATCACTTAGCCATTCTTTAGTTTGACCCTCTAGAAATTTACAAGCAGCATTCATGCGCTTGTAGTAAGCTTTTTTAGTTACAATATTTGGCTGATTGTAAATGTCTTGACGGGCATCGTCATAAAGCTGCCAAGAGTCATTGCCGACTTTAGTTGGTTTCGCATCGCTAAGCAGAATGCCAAATTTTCTTCGTAACTCAGCAAGAGTTTTGCGTAAATGCCCTGCGTGTGCGAAGGGCCCGTAGTAGCGAGAATTGCTGTCGACTCGGTTACGTGTTAAGCGAAAGCGTGGTAGTGTTTCGCGCAAGTTAACACGTACCATTAAGAAATGTTTATCATCAACAAAGTCTGTGTTGTAGCGGGGTTTGTATTTTTTAATTAACTGGCCTTCTAGTAAGAGCGCCTCCGCTTCAGATTTAACTAATATAATGTCGAAATCATGAATTAAGTCGATCATCGCCTTCACTTTTGGCTGAGCGATCATATGCTTTCGAGATGTCTGGAAATAAGTAGCTACACGCTTTTTTAAATCTTTAGCTTTCCCTACATAAATGGTTTTCTTTAATCGATCTTTCATTAAGTAAACGCCCGGCTTATGAGGCAAACGACGCACTTTTTCTTTCAAGTTTATTTTAGCTAGTTCTGGCATTTTTAATAATTATAGTTATATTCACTCTTATTATTTTGTTTCAATAAACAATCTTGATTATGACTAAGCCCCTATCAGTAGAAATTATTAATTTAGGTGATGAGTTGCTTGTCGGTATTCGTGAAAATACGCATTTACAGTACTTAGGTCAGCAGTTAGCCGAATATGGTCTTCCTGTCACTCGGGCACGCGTGATAGCGGATGACTTAGAAGCTATAAAAGAGACAGTGGCTTGCGCTTGGTCGTGTGCGGATATTGTTTTAACTACTGGCGGTCTTGGGCCAACAGCAGACGATTTAACTCGAGAAGCTATTGCTACAGCTTTAGATATAGAATTAGTTTATGATGCTTCTATTGAGTCAGTCATACGGGATCGTTTTGCAGCGCTTGGGCGTACTATGGCAGAGCACCATCGTAAACAGTGTTACTGTTTTAAAAATGGAGTAGTGCTTGCAAATGACCAAGGAACTGCTCCTGGCTTGATCTACCAGACAGAAGGTAAGATGTTAATTATGTTGCCAGGTCCCAGTCATGAGTTGCGACCAATGTTTGAGCGGCAAGTATTGCCACTTTTACAATTAGAAGGACATCTTTCTGATGAGCCCGCTTATTTGCAATTACGCACTTGCGGCGCAGGAGAGTCTACAATTGAAGCCAAGCTACAATCTTTGCAGGAAACCCACCGCGACCTTAGCATAGCATATTGTGTGCACTATGGTATTGTCGATGTACGTTTGAGCAGCCGCGAAGGAGCGCTGAAAATGTCTAAGTTAAAGGAAATTGGACATGCTGCACGCCATCAACTTGCTGGTGATTTTGTATGTTTTGGTGATTGCTCTTTGGCCGCAGTTGTATATCGTGAACTTCGAGCTTTAGATCGTACACTAGCGGTTGCTGAATCTTGTACCGGTGGCTTACTAGGTGATGCTTTTACTAATGTTCCAGGTGCATCCAAGGCTTTCCTGGGCGGGGTTATTTGTTACAGCAATGATGTAAAGGTAGCTTTGCTTGGTGTTCCAGACTCGCTGCTGGAACAGCATGGAGCAGTAAGTGCCGAGTGTGCTATCGCTATGGCAACTGGATCAGCCGAGCGTTTATCGGCTGATTACGGTTTAAGTATAACTGGATTTGCCGGTCCAGAAGGCGGTAACAAAAATAATCCGCTTGGCACTATACATATTGGTTACCATTCTCCTGTGGGCGCTTGGTGTAAAACGGTGCGTTACACGGGCGGTCGTCTTGATGTAAAAGCACGTGCAGTCCACGCAGCGCTTGACTGGATGCGGCGTAAAATAAGAAAGCATAAGTTTGAAGAGTTTTTAAGCTTCAGCGCTTCCGATTAATTTATTTTGCGCGCTAGTGCTTGGGGTTGCCCTAATGCAGGTTGTTTGAATAGGGTTTAGCATATGTCCAAGAAGCCATTCACATTTATATGCGGTGACGATGATTATTTGGTCTCCGAAAAGGGGAAGCAGTGGTTCACTGAGCAGACTCATGATTTGGCTGATGATCTTTCTAAGGAGGTGGTTGATGGGCGAGCAGGAAATCTTTCCGAGGTGGAACAAGCCTTAGGATTTTTTCGCAGTGCTGTTCAAACCCTATCTATGTTTGGAGAACGCAAAGTAGTATGGCTTAAGAATGTTAGTTTCATGGCGGATTCAGTTACTGGTCGTGCGCAGGGCACGGTTGACCTTTTGGATGACCTAAAGTCGTTTTTAGAGGGAATCGACACTGACTTAGTCGGAGTGTTAATAACAGCTCAACCTATAGACAAGAGGCGGAGCTTTTATAAATGGATTCAGAAGACGAGTGATTTTACTATTCTGGAATCTGGAAAAGATACAGCGGATACCTGTGCAAGATTGATCTTGGATGCTTGCGCACAGGCAAATGTAAAGATCTCTCGTGAGGGCATTCAGGCGCTCATTGGTAAGGTTAATGGCAATACTCGCTTAGTCGTTGAGGAGACCATTAAACTCTGCACTTATGCTGGAGCGGATGGGGGATTCATTGATGAGCGCTTAGTAATGGATTTAGTCCCTAATTTTGGTGATGCAGAATTTTTTGAGGCTGCGGATGCCTTTTTTTCTTTGAACTTGGCATGGACCTTGGAGTCGCTGCGCCGACACTTCTTTACAAATAATGATGCGCGAGGCCTTTTGGGCAGTCTTCAATCACGTAATCGATTACTCATACAGTTGCGCGTATTACTTGACTCTGGAGCAATAAAGATTGGCAACCGCGGCATTGGCAAAACTGATATAGAGAAAGCTGCAGAGAGGTACAGGCAGCATTTTGGTCAAGCTACTGAAAAGAGTAACTTAAATATATTCACTCAGAACCCTTGGTATTTAGGTCGTCTGGGCGCTACGGCAAAAAAAGTCCCATTAAAAAAGCTAGTTGATTTTCAAATTGCCTTCGCTACTGCGTTCGAAGCCATTATTGAACGTCCTAATGAACAGGAATCTGTTTGCCGTGAAATGGCAGTAAAGTGTTTGAGTTAAATCTCCTAGTTTTGTATCGCATGAAGCGTGGGGAACTGTATTTTTTGTGATCACTCAATTATTATAAAGCATGGAAATTATACCGAATGTATTGGCTGCCCGCTACGCTTCAGAGGGCATGCGCGCTATTTGGAGCGCTGAAGGGCGTGTTTTGCTTGAGCGTGATTATTGGATTGCCGTACTTCGTGCTCAGAAAGATTTAGGCTTGGATATACCTCAGGATGCAATCGACGCTTACGAAATGGTAAAAAATACAATTGATCTAGCTTCGATTCAAGAGCGTGAAGCAGTGACTCGTCACGATGTTAAGGCGCGTATTGAAGAATTTTGCGCTTTAGCTGGATATGAGCATATTCACAAAGGCCTTACCAGTCGTGATTTAACCGAGAATGTAGAGCAGCTTCAAATCATTCGTGGGATTGAGATGTTACGCACAAAAGTGCTTGCAGCTTTGCTTAAATTGGCAGAGCGTGCAGAGCAGTGGCAGGACTTAATTATCACTGCTCGAACACATAACGTTCCAGCTCAGCCGACAACTTTTGGAAAGCGTCTTGCTATGTTTGGAGAAGATTTGCTCTGTGCCGTGCGTGAGTTAGACCGTACTATTAAAAACTATCCAGTTCGTGGACTCAAAGGACCAGTAGGCACACAGATGGATTTACTCACTTTATTTGAGGGCGACAGCGGAAAAGTAGATGCGTTTGAGAATCGAATTTTAGGCCATCTTGGCGTGGTTGCTGCGCTCGATACCGTTGGCCAAGTCTATCCGCGCGGGCTTGATTTTCAAGTCGTCTCGGTCTTTGTACGATTGGCATCTGGGCCCTCGAGCTTTGCCAAGACTTTACGTATTATGGCTGGGCACGAGTTAGCTAGCGAGGGATTTGCTAAAGGTCAAGTGGGATCTTCTGCCATGCCCCACAAGATGAACAGCCGTAGCTGCGAACGAATCAATGGATTTGCAGCTATTTTGAAAGGTCATTTAACTATGGCTGCTGAATTGTCTGGTGACCAGTGGAATGAAGGAGACGTTTCCTGCTCTGTGGTTAGACGCGTCTTCTTGCCAGATAGTTTTTATGCGATTGATGGGCTGATAGAAACATTTTTGACCATACTCAATCAATTAGAGGTTTTCCCTGCAGTGATCGATCAAGAGAATCAGCGTTATGGTCCTTTTCTAGCAACTACAACAGTCTTGATGGAGGCAGTCAAGGCTGGCGCAGGACGTGAGGAGGCACACGAAGCGATTAAACAACATGCCCTACAGACAGTTCGTGACCTTAGGGATGGTGTTATAGTATGCAACGATTTGGCGGAGCGTTTGGCATCTGATCCTCGCCTAGCCTTGGGACGCGAGGAATT
>JAKVCN010000045.1 GCA_022448585.1 Puniceicoccaceae bacterium
CACTAACAAAAAGTAACTTATGATAAATTAATTTAACAAGTATTAACTATTTGTAATCATCAGGTCGTCATTCGATCCTGGCAGGAGGCTACACCTTAAACCCTTAAACCATAAGTTTAGGGGCTTTTCGATAATATGAGAAGAGAATCTGTACTTTTGACTTAGCCGCTTTTAGCGTTCACTGATGGGTATATATGGAGGCGGGGGCATGCTTGGCTGACCTCTTTCTGATGTATATACATCAAGTGCATTCAAAAATAATATTTACATTACTAATAAAACATTTTTAATAGAAATTCTATTATGAAAAATGTTGTACTACTCACCGCTCTTATTCTTCCAGTAGCTCTTACTGCAAAGACTTATGTAAAAGTATCTGGAGGTGCTTTAAATCTTTCATCAGATGGCCTATTAAACTATATTGGATTAGATACTTCGATTAGTAATGACACGATTACTTCTATTGAAATGGGTACTCATTTGACTAAGAATCTAACTTGCGGCTTTGAGTATAGCACATTTAACACAAGCGCCTCAATTGGTGGAATAATTGATTCGGAAGATGCCTTTGATCTTAACTATGTATTTGATACCACATTTTTTAGCAGTGGGCAAACTGGATTCATTAAAGAGGACTACGACGTTCAAAGATTCTCATTTACCGTAAATTACGAAACAGATTTTTCAGAAAGCTTCACTATCTTAGTAAATTCTGGTCTTGGATGGATGGATGCTGAGCATATTTTCACATTATCAGTTGCAGACGAAAGCGTACGTTACTCAGCACAAGATACGCTATTTATTACGTACCATATAGGCGCTGCTCTTGGCTACAGATTAAACGATGCATGTACTATATATGGAGGAATACGCTATTTAGGAGCTGATGATGTCGTTTTTATATATGATGATGGTACAATTATCGGAGACGACGCTGACGCTATCGCTTACGAGTTAAGTCTAAAGTATAACTTCTAAATTAACAGTTCTTGCCTATGGGCTTGTGCCTCTTCCGGGGCGGTAATGCTTCTTAATTATTTATTCCACTTTCTATATTCCCAAGGTGGCGTAGGCAACATCGCGGGAATCACCAAAGAGCCAGCAACACTTGCCTCACAATCGGTAATCTCAACATTTACCCCAATTTCCGAGTAAGTAAATGGGCCATATACCAAAGCAGACGCTCGAGCGGTCCATAACAGGCGCAAACAAAAGAAAGTTTTTTTAAAAAAGTGCCGCTTTGCAGAAACAATAGATATAAATAAGGGAAATAAGCTCATGGCTGTACATTTATTTCTATGCATTAAAAAAATATATTTTCTATAGAATATAGAATTGTAAACCCTAGAAATAAAAAATGCGCGAGCCAAAATTCCTCTGGCTGCCCTATTGCTGATGAATAAGCATCGACTGTGCTAAAAGTTGTCGCATTAGTTATAAGTCAATACCTTGAAAAATAATTCTGATTCTTCCGAGATCGGCTCAAGCAACTCAATGTCAATACCTGTACCCTGTGTGACTTTAATTGCTTCCCACTCAACAAGATCTTTTGAACGCTGGACTACATTAATAGCCTCTTCTGCAGAGTTTTTAACCATTATACGGCAAATACCGTCTGCTGCCGAAATATCTTCTAAGATTGCTGGTTCTGGAATATCAGCTGCTTGCAGTAAGTAGGAAAGTCGATCGCCACGCATAGGATCGACGAACGTGGAGCCGTCCAGCGCGTAATTTATTGGTGTATCGGTGCCTATACCAACTTTACCAAAAGGATGACGACCGCTATTAAGATAATTGTTTACAGCAAATCGAACGCTTGGAGTTTTACCTACAGGTTCAAGAATAGCTAGAGCTACAATATATTCACCTACTGGCAATAAGGAAAGGCCAGGAAGGGTAATATTGACATCTACTGTGTAGATATCGGGCGGATCAAGGTAGACATTACTTTCTTCATCCCAGTCGTCTCCCGGAAGCCACTGACGTATATCCACATCTTCTAGAACCGTTTTCCAGACAAGATCGCCCGACTCTATATCTAGGAGCGAAAACTCCAATGGCCAGTCCTCATAAAATGGTGCAGAGCCCGTATTAATGACTGAAAAAACTAGTCGAATTGAACCATCAGGGTCTGCTTTTTGCCCCCACGAAAAATGAGGAATAACAAAGCGATATCCAAAAGCCTTCTGAACCTCCTCTGCTCCAGCCCTAGCTTCTGGATCATATTGATTATAGTCAGCAATCCAACCCAGCCCGCTACAGTGTAAGTTTCGAATAGTATCAATTAAAAATTCACGATGCTCTGGATCTGAGAGAGTGTCATCTGGACTACTACCAGGTTGGATATATGATTCTCCCCAGTTGTACGCAGTTTCTCCTTCAATTGGTTGGACTTTCCAACGATCGGTGGAAATGTTCAAAGCTTCGATACCTGCACCATGCTGCATTTCAAATATCTGCTGAATATGCGCCCAAGAATCCCAGTAAACGCCGACATCATAATCCGTAAATTCATTAGCGTGACGTACGAGAAATTTCTTATTCTGGAAGGCCTGCGTAAACGCATCGCCCATAAGCTCCTGAATCTCAGCATCAGTTACAGGGCTGTAATGTTCTCCCCAAAGACCAATAAAACCCATTTGAACCCATGCCACACGGGGATCATTATCCCAGCATTCTCCTAAGCGGGAAATAAGCCGAACTAGCCGTTGCTTGAACTGCTCACTGGAATAATCACCCGTAGTCATGTCGGCAGGCCAATATTCATTCCCAGACTGCTCGTCCCAATCTAGATAAACTCGTGGAATAACTTTTATTCCATGTTGCTCCACACCTGCCCACTTTTGGTTACATACATCCATAATCTTTTCAATGGTATCGCTCTCATCATTTTCTAATTCATTCCATTTAAGGTAACAGCGGGTGATAGTTGCGTATTCGTCATCGTAATTATTTCGAAAGGTATCGGGTCGAAAACCTTTCAATGGATTACGTAATGCACCATGGTATTCAGTTGGATATACCGTAAACATATCAGGAAAAAGTTGAGGAGGGTGAATACAGCTCACATTGCTATGTATTATTTCATCCAGTCTATTATCCCAAATAGCTTCAGCACTAGGTAGTAGACTTACACTGAACTTATACGCGTTAGCAACAACTGGTGTGTCAGCATTAATTGCTACAGGAATCTCTAAAGTAGAACTTCCAGCAGTAACCGAAATTGTTTTCGAACCATACTCTGTCCACGGAGCACTATTTCTTTGAAAGATAATAAGGAGAGCTCTATCTGTAGTAGCAACATAGCTTACCGTTACTGGTACTATTGAACCATTAAATACAGACGTAGGAGCAGTGATAGTTGAAATCTCATCAACACTCCAACAATTGATTAAAGTCCTGAGAAAAAAAACAATAGCTATAAATATTTTGGTAAAATATTTCATACCAATGGATAGTAGTGTTTTTGTTATTATAAATTAAATATTCAATAAAAATTTAGCCACAATATACCCAAAATCAATCCGTATTGATGATACCATGTGCAGACACAAACTCACATATACTTAAGATAAATATCGCTATTTTATGAGCTTTAATAAATGAAGTATACTATGAAATTGATGCTTTTTTCTCTACTGGTGTGGGGATATATATGTGCGCAAAGCATAGTGTATAGCAAAAGCGATCGGCCTAATGTACTCTTTATTGGAGTTGACGATCTAAGGCCGGAAATCGGGGCATATGGAAGCCCCATGGCTATCACCCCAAATTTAGATAAATTGGCAGAAGATTCGGTCGTATTCAAGCGAGCGTACGTGCAGCAGGCGGTCTGCTCTGCATCCAGAGCTAGCTTTCTGACTGGCTTACGCCCAGACTCCACAGGCGCTGACTATCCTTACTCAGAATACTTTGTTAATGAGGTCCTACCGAAGTATCCAAGCTTATCTAGGTACTTCTTTAGTCAAGGTTACTTTGTGAGAAACATAGGCAAGATACACCATGGGCTTCAAGAACACCTTTCCGAGCGCGAATACCAACCACCATTTATTCCACACTATCAATTGCCGGAGAATATAGAGGCTGGTAAAGCTTACCCCAATGGACGCGGACCTACAACTCCCGCATATGAAGCTGCTGACTTACCAGATGCGAACTACAAAGATGGTAAGGTCGCGCTTGAGGTAATCGCCACACTGAAGCGCTACTATAATTCAGGAAAAGAAGCCCCTTTCTTCCTAGCTGCCGGTTTTTACAAACCACACCTGCCCTTCGTCGCTCCAAAGCGGTACTTCGATCTCTACAATCCAACCGCTATCCAACTTCCCCAAAACTACCAATTAGATACTTCGCAGCATGCCGTATCCACAGCACACTATGCGCTCAAGAAATATCTTGGACCATCCACCGAGTCTCGAAAGCAATTACCAAAACCCTACGCGCGCGAATTAATTCATGCATACCTAGCCTGCGTGAGTTTTGTGGATGCGCAAATAGGGCTCATCCTTGAATCACTTGATTCCCTAGGCTTATCAAGTAATACAATTATCGTATTTTGGTCAGATCATGGCTGGCACCTTGGCGAGCAAGGCATGTGGGGAAAAACCACTAATTTTGAGAACGCAACGAGGGCTCCGCTAATGATCAAAGCTCCCCAAACAGGGCATTACGGCAGTCATTCCCAAGCTCTGGTCGAATATGTCGACCTCTATCCGACCTTGCTCGAACTAACTGGACACGATATACCCAGTTATTTGGAGGGCACTTCGTTGGTCCCTCTCCTTAAAGAGCCCAATCGCCCTTGGAAATCAGCTGCTTTTAGTCAATTCCCAAGAGGTAATAAAATAGAAGGCTATGCGATACGCACCGATCACTATCGCTATGTCGCATGGCATCATAAGGACTTGGAGACAGGAACTAAGGGTATACTCGTTCACCGCGAACTCTACGACCATAAGATAGACCCCCTAGAGTCAACGAATCTGGCAGACCATCAGTACTACACAGCTACAGTAGAGGCTCTAAGCGCACAATTATACGCTGGGTGGAAAGCTGCTCTCCCTGCTGGAGTTAGCAATGCTGCGCAAAATCCAGTCGCCCCAGTTGCGATAAAATACAAAAAGTGATGTATTTGATCTACATATACTCAACGCACAAGCATCTTCCATAGCCAATTAATTTAGGCCTATGTAGTCCATTTTAAAATCAGCGAACGCCACCACCAAACTCGCCAAAGACATGAGGCTTATCAGCCTGATGCGCCCTCAGCGCTGCTTGTAATTCTATCTGAACCGCATGCGCGCTTGCATCCACGGCAAGATTTTTTTGCTCCATAGGATCATTCGGTAAATAGTACAGTTGATCGTCGTCATAATAGCCTGGGTATTTCTTATTGACCCCGTAGCGTGCCTGCACTTCTCCAGCATATGGATCCTGAGTCATTCGCTCCCCTTCCTGATTAAATTCATGTCTATTCTTGGCTGTAATTACAGTCTGCAGTCTTTTCGGAAATCGCGTAGCTATGTATTTCCAATCTTTATTTACTACGCCGCGTGTATAAGTGATCTCAATAAACAAATTATCTCTAACGCTTGCCACTTCCCCCTTAAGTAGAGGGAGCAAATTCTTGCCATCAATTAAGTAACCATTGGGCACTTCAATCCCAGCAGCTGCTAAAAAAGTCGGAGCCCAATCAAGATTTGAGCTAAGGGCATCAATAACCCGACCTTTTGGAATCGTTTTTGGCCAAGAAACGATACAAGCTGTACGAATTCCCGCCTCATATGCAGTCATCTTTCCGAAATCACTGTGATCACTGGCAAAAACAAGCATCGTTTCTTCGCGAATGCCTAATTCTTCGAGCTCCTGCACGATAGCTCCTACAGAATCATCGAGCCAAGTTAAATTTGCGAGGCGGCGTGACAATCCAGCATCTTTGACTCGTTTAAAAACAGATTGACGAGGCTCTTGCACTGATGGCACGGCATTTAGATAACCACGAGGCGTAATACACGGATCTGAAACCATCGACTTAATATTATCGGGTCCATGTGGAATGGTTAGTGCAACCGTCATGAAAAATGGATTTGCTCGATGCCTGCGCATAAAGTCAAGCGCGCCAGATACAATCCATTCAGGATTATGCTGGTGCATTACTTTGGGAATGTCCAGTACATGAAAATTATTTGCATACACATTAATCACTTCATCAAAGCCCATGTGATCTGCAATCATGCGAGTTAAAAAGTCATGATTTCGCTGCATCGTACGGATGATACTCGGGTCTTTTGGGTCAGCGTCCATAGGTACTCGAATCTGGTGCTTTTGGTTTGCTGAATTGTGATGTTTGCCAACCAATGCAGTCATATAGCCCGCATCAGAAAGTATATGCGCAAGCGTTGGTTCTTCGCCCTCTAGATGAACATTCCACTGGATAAAATTAACATCATCGGCTGCGGTCACGCCTTCTAGGTATTTGTTTCTCGATGCATAACGACCTGTAAAAAGACTATACCGACTAGGGCTACAAACTGGCGAGGTGGCATAATAGCGATTAAACCGTGCACCACTCGCAGCGAGCGCATCTAAGTTGGGTGTCAGCACCCGGCCCCCGTAAGCGGCAATATCTTTAAGATCCATATCATCCACATAGATAACTATAAAATTCGGACGCGAATCATCCTTTGCATATCCATTCGTATGCACTATGTGTGCTCCAAAGAATACTGCTACTATACAAAGAAGACGGATATAATTCTTCATTATTTTATCGTATACTAACGGTTTGAAAAAGATTTAAACTGACTATTTTTAAACCTCTTCATCTAAAAGAAGATTTCTATATTATCCACATAAAAAGCTGGAAGCATCCCAGCCTTCGAATTCTGCTTAAAGGTAAAATTATAAAAAGTATCCCCTTGTAGTATTGGCTTAGCAAAATCAGTGGATTGAAGCACTATTTGTCCGAAATACTGCACACCAATACCTAGTGCATTAAGATCTTTTTCTTTAATATTTAAAAAACTAGCGCCACCCGCTTTTTGATAACCACTACTCGTAGAGTTCAAGCCAAATTCGAGTTTAAAAAACGACATACTAGATGTATTGATCCATAGGTCGAACTGAATGCGCCATGTTTTATTCGCTGACGACAAGGCTGCTTGAAATCTTTCATACTGCGCAGGATTAAATTGCTGGCTCAATTTAATAGCTGCCATGCTGCGATAGCCTCGGCCATCAGAACCAATCAAGTCCCCGACAAGCTGCAACGACTGTGAGCCCACTACTTCAGAGGAAACGACTACTACACTACCAGCATCATCTGCGCCGTTGAGCACTTCAATACCGGAAGGTAGCGTACCATCCTTTACATCATCAAAATCAAAAAGAACAAATGATTCTTCTGCAGTACAAAGAGCTGCTAAAAGACTAGAAAGTAACAGTAACGTTTTTTTCATAGGAAGAAATTCTATAATATGGACTGTTTAATTATCGTAACCATACAATAGCGCATCGCGATATATTACTTTTATATCGAATTAGAGGGTATTCTTCTTAACGAACTCAACAATCTTACTGATCTGACCCTCAGCTATCGATACACATGTGTCCGCGCATCCATAGTAAATACGTATCGCATCCCCATCGGTGACTGCAGCGCTTGGAAAGACTACATTTGGAACGTCCCCTACCCGCTCATATGACTCGGTCGGTGCGAGTAAATAGTCTTTAGAGCGGGCTATGACCTTCCAAGGCTCATTCAAGTCCAGCAAGGCTCCGCCTGTGTAATAGAGGTATCCATTGCAACTGGTCCAGACTCCATGGTAGATCAGTAACCATCCTTCAGCAGTTTCAATTGGCGCAGGCCCTGGACCTACTTTTGTCGACTGCCAACTACTATTGAGCGTACCGAAAACAAAACGGTGCTTCCCCCAATGAGTCATATCTGGACTTTCCGAATAAAAAATATCACCGAACGGAGTATGTCCACGATCACTAGGTCTGTGTAAAATTGCATATTTACCATTAATTTTTCGAGGAAAAATCACACAATTACGATTCGCTGGTGGCATCAGATTTTCATGCTGCTGAAAATGCTTAAAATCTTTTGTAGTGGCCAGTCCGATACAGGGTCCTTGCGGCGAATCTATGCACCAAGTAAAATAATACGTCCCCTCTAGCAAAGTTAGGCGAGGATCATAAAAACGAGCATGTATTGGTATCTCAGGATGATCCGCCGTCATTTTAAGTGACTGCGGATTAATATCCCATGCAATACCATCCTTACTGAAACCAACATGCATCGTAAAATTAAAATCAATTTCATCCACACGAAAAATTCCTGCATATCCATCCTTGTATTTTACGACTGCGCTGTTGTGGATACTATTAGCGCGAGGCACTGCACTAGCTGTAATGACAGGATTGCCAACAAATCGCTTTAAGATATTTTCATTCGCCATCGATAATGTATATTTGAATGGATAAATTAACCATTAACCAACCAAAAATAATCGACTATAGTTTAAAGACCATTTGTGTAGGTGAGGTTTAAGAGAATTCTGTTCAGGCTTACAAATCTTTATTTAGGTGTTAGTTAACCAATACCTCACAAGCATCATATACGGCAGCAAAAACAAAATAATATCTCATTTAAAATTTGTTGTAATTGGATAACTATACCCAATCAATAAGCTATGATTCATGTATCACTAGTAAAACTTTTTGCGATTTTCTACACCGTAACGACTTGTTTACTAACGACAATTAAAACATATGGACATCCTTTTGATAAGAAGCCACCAAATTTAGTTATCATTATTTCTGACGACCAAGGACACGACGACTTTGGTGCGCTGAATCCAAAGATCTTTAATACACCAAGACTCGATGCACTACGCCAAGACTCCGTGGTCTTTGAAAATTTCTATGTCAACTCAACCTGCGCCCCAACTAGAGCTTCGCTATTGACTGGGCGCCGGTTTTTAGAAACGGGCGTATGGGGCGTACACGGAGGTCAGGACTATTTAAATTTGGACGAACAGACCTTTGCACAAGCGCTAGCGAAATCTGGAGGCTACTCTACTGCGTTTTTTGGTAAATGGCACAGCGGAAAAACTCAGGGTTACCTGCCGTGGGACAGAGGATTTGACACGGCAGTTATGGCAAGATTATACCAACACTTGAACGGTCAACTCTACACAAAAAACGGCCCCTCCAAAGCCAGCGGATGGACTGATACCGTTCTTGCTAAACGCGTCGCAGAGTACATCACAAAGCACGCTAGTGCAGAAAAACCATTCTGTTTGTTATTTGCTCCAATGGCGCCACATGGGTCCTGGCGAGCGCCGGAGAATCTTATAAAGAAATTCAGCGCAAAGGGTTTCTCCAAATCTCTAGCTACGCTCGCTGCTATGCTTGAAGCTCTCGATTCTAATGTCGGCATTGTGCTCGATGCTATCGAGCATTCAGGCATCGCTGAAAACACAGTGGTCTTCTATCTCTCTGACAATGGTCCAATCAACGAATCTGGTAGAAAAGACCTCCCAGCACTCACTGATACAGAGTGGAATCTGCGCAATCCTAGTAAACTTAAAGGAAACAAAGCACGGGTTTGGGAAAACGGTATTCGCGTCCCCCTCTTCGTTCGCTGGACAAATAAAATTCATCCACGTCATGAGGCGACTCCAACGCACGTGATCGATATTTTCCCCTCGCTCTGTGAATTAGCAGGGCTTGGCAGTGCACCGCGCGACAATGGCCTAGACATTCACGGCTTTTCATTGACGCCCCTATTAAAAGACCAAATACCACTACCTGCTCGTAGCCTATTTATTGCCAATGATCATGTCCAAGATCAGAACGGGCGGCAACGCTATGACTTACTTAAGTCGATCGATAATTTACCAGCTTCTCGCCAACACCTCACATTGAGATCTGGTCCTTATAAGCTTATTCGCAGTGGCGAAAGAGCTCAGCTTTTTAACATCCAAAAAGATCCTCAAGAGACATGTAACTTGGCCGCGGTTGAACCAGAGAGGTTTGCTGTCTTAAACGCTCAAACTCAAGAGGCATTTCTTAAGGCAAGAGACTCTGGAAGAGCGTACCAAATGCCAGTATTCCAAATTGGCGGTAATTACCATACCAGCTTAGTCCATTGCGCTGCTCCAGCTCGCTTGCGCGGTTCAGCAAGCTATGACAGTCATGCAGTGAAAAACCTCAAGGGCCCAGATGCAGGAGTCAGCTTCAATATCAATGTAACTATGACTGGATTATATGATATTTTTCTGCATGCAAACGGCGTCATGCCAAATACTACTGTTCGGCTAGCTGCAGATCGTGCCCAACTAAGCACAACGATTAATCAAGCACAGTTGATACCACTTGGCTCACTACATTTAAATGCAGGAAAACAGCTCTTAGATTTCGATATTACAAAGAATACCCATGCTCACGCTACAGGCATAGCGTCGCTCAAAGCGATCTCATTTGTAGCCTCAAGTGCGGAAGCAACAAAAATGCCTCTGCACTTCTAGAGATAGTATGAGCATGATCTCTTTGGATTAAAAATGGCAAAATGCCTCATACATAATAATTATAAATTCGTTATCCTAATATTTTGATGAGATCCAAAAAAATTGGTGGAATACTTAAACATGAAAACTACTCAGAAATCACAACTGCCGTATAATCCTGCTGTCTTAGAAAATATGCCATGGGAAGAGCGTCCCACAGGTAACGTAGATCCGATCTGGCGCTACTCAGCCAATCCAGTGATCCCTCGTAATTCCATTCCTAAAGCCAATAGCATTTTTAATAGTGCTATCGTTCCTTTTGGCGAAGGATACGCAGGGGTATTTCGGGTAGATGATCGTTGCAGAAATATGCGCTTGCACGTTGGCTTTAGTGATAACGGCTTAAAATGGGATATTAACGAGACCCCAATAGAGTTTATCTGTGTAGATAAAAATATTGGTGCCTTCGTTTACGGTTACGACCCTCGCGTTGTCTACATTGAAGACCGTTACTACATCACTTGGTGCAACTACTATCATGGTGCGACCATCGGTTTGGCATGGACAAAAGATTTCAGAAACTTTCATCAAGAAGAAAATGCCTTTCTACCTTTCAACCGTAACGGAGTCTTGTTCCCTGAAAAGATTAACGGTAACTTCGCCATGATGAGTCGCCCAAGCGATAACGGGCATACACCCTTTGGAGAGATTTTCTACAGTGAAAGCCCAGACCTCGCTTACTGGGGCAAACACCGCTGGATGATGAAACCAGAATCCAATTGGGAGCATACTAAAATTGGTCCAGGCCCGATCCCAATTAAGACTTCTGAAGGTTGGTTAATGATCTATCACGGCGTACTAAATTCCTGTAACGGATTTGTATATAGTATTGGGGCTGCATTACTAGACCAAGACGAGCCTTGGAAGGTATTGTCTCGAGCCAATTCATACATGCTTGCGCCAACTGAGCTCTACGAGTGCGTTGGTGATGTTCAAAATGTCACCTTTCCATGTGCTGCGCTACATGACACTAAAACAGGGCGTCTCGCCATTTATTACGGCGGCGCGGATACAGTGGTAGCACTCGCGTTCGGGTATGTGCACGAAATTATTGATTTCGTAAAAAAGAACAAACTACAGTAGTTAAAAATAGTTTCTGCTCACTATCTACTGTTAAATATTACGTTTACTACATCACAAGCGATTACGCCCTATTTATTTTTAATCGTCAATTTAATCGTATCTAGAGCGTTTATTCAAAATGTCTGCTGAAGATCCATTACCGTGTGACTATACCCCTGGTGCAAAAGGCATGAAAGCTAAGGTACCTATCTCGCAGAAAGCTGCGTGGGGCGTGGGAGGCTTCGCAGAAAACTTTGCAAACAATGCTATTTTGCAGATGGTTTACCCAGTATTTAATATCGGCTATGGCCTGTCTCCTTTTATAATTGGCATCGCACTATCCATCTCACGAGTACTCGATGCCTTTACCGATCCACCAATGGGGAATTGGTCGGACAATAGCCGCTCTCGTTGGGGGCGAAGGCGCCCATTTATTTTTGTGGGTGCATTCATTATGGCGGCTTTCTTTGCGATCATGTGGTTTCCCCCCGAAGGCGCTAATAAGGCAGTTCTTTTTATATACCTTTCCATATCCGCTTGTATCTTTTATCTAGGATTCACGATTTTCATAATCCCTTTCTCTGCATTAGGATTAGAGCTCTCGGATGATTATCAAGAAAGAGCGACGCTGTCGGTATATCGTAATATCCCAGGACAAATGGCAAACTTCATACTGCCATGGATGCTCGCCTTGCTGATGCTCGATACTTTTGGAGGAGAGGCGCATCTCGGAGCTCGCTGGATCGGTCCGATTGCTGCGCTCCTAATTTTGCTCACTTCTTTGCCTGCCGCGCTCGTTTGTCGTGAGCGCTTCTCGCAGCATAAACAAGAGCCCATCCAATTAAAAGACGCATTAAAATATACCTTTACGAATGGTTCCTACATAAGAGTCGTAGGAGCTGCTTTTTTGGTATTCATAGGCCTTTATGCTGCAATTCCACTCATGCAATATATCAATATCTTTTATATCTTCTCAGGTGATATGAAACAAGCGGGTATTTTGGGTGGCACTGTGGGCACCCTCATTGCATTCGCACAAATTGGTATCATGCCTGTCATTTCTTGGCTGACTCGCTACTTCGACAAACACAAACTTTTAGCCTTGGGACTATTCACAGCAGCAGCTGGCTATGGCAGTACATGGTTTTGCTTCTCACCAGAAATGCCCTATCTACAGATTGTATCACTAATGGCCGGTAACTTAGGGCTCTGCTTTGCATGGCTACTCAATCATCCATTAGTTGCAGATATTTGTGACGACGACGAACTACGTACTGGCAGACGACGGGAGGGGATGTTCTCAGCTGTGTTCGGTTTTACCTATAAGGGAGCCATTGGTATAATGGCAATCGGCGGCGGTTTACTACTGGCTTGGGCGGGAGTCGATGGATCTATACCCGAAGAACTACCGAGTGAATCAATATTTCGAATACGCTTGATCTATCTCTGTGTCCCAACCCTATGCTTTCTAGCTGCCGGTCTGCTAATGCTAACCTATCCCTTGACGCGAGAGCGTATGGCTGAGATCAAAGTCCAACTCCAAGCGAAACGTCAGCCCAAAGAAGAACAACCGTTCGATAACAATTAATGCAGATAAAAAAAATAATTCTTTCAGCTTATCTGTTCCTATTGGCTTTCAGCGTAGCCTACAGTGAAACTAGCGAGCCGGACTTCTCAGCATTTAGAGGCGCTGGTATAATTGATAAACTAGGACCAGGTTGGTTCCCACCAGAGACCTTTCGGGAATCCGACTTTGCCTACCTAGCTTCGATTGGGGCAAATTTTGTCCGTATCCCTATCACCTACCACCACTTTGCCGACGATCAAGACCTAGCCAAACTGGACGAGGCAAAGATGCATGAAGTGGATCAGGCCATTGAGTGGTCCCAAAAATACGGACTGCATGCCTGCCTGAGCATATTCTGGACGCCAGGTTATTATGTCGGGGATCCTTGGCAGGACGACAACCTGTGGGAATCTTCGCAAAGACAAGCAATCTTTGCAGGATACTGGAAAGCCTTAACTAAGCGTTATGCACATGTTTCAAACCTCGATCTAAGTTTCAATCTACTCAATGAACCTGATTGGTACGTCACCGAAAAGCAGTACGTTTTTGTTATTCGTCAAGCAATCCAGGCGATTCGCTCTTCGGACACTTCTCGCTGGATTGTTATTGATGGCCTACGCTCAGGCAGGCTACCAGTTATGAGCCTAGCTGATGAGCCTCGGGTCGCCCAAGCAGTACACTTCTACGAACCTTTCGCTTTCACTCATTACAAGGCTCATTGGATTAAATATGGTGGCACTCGCTTACCAAAACCATCTGGCTGGCCAGCTCCGCGTATGACTGAGCACCTTTTTGGCCCAGGGCAATCTGTAAACAAGCCGCGCACTGCAAGCCCAATACAGATTAACGGTGATTTTCAGGAAGGCAGCTTGATTAAAGTTCATATTGGGTGGCTACACGGACATACAAGCCTACCACTCAGGCTAGAACTTAGATTAGATCAACAAGACTATGCGTCGGGCTATTTAGAATTTGATTTTTCGCAAGAAAAAGTGTGCAACCTGGAAGCCGAGCAATCCAGTAATAAAGCTATCACTGGTTACTGGTACAATCGCGTCTGGGAGTACAAACTCGAAAAGGACACCGAGCATGTCAATTTACTCATAACTAGCGGAGACCGAATAAGTATTCGAACAATAGAGATAGAGCATCCAAACAATGGCAAAAAGGCAATCTGTTACCCAGGCTCCAACGAATGGATTAAACAAGAGTCAGAGCTGATCTACGACGCCGATGCAAATCACTTGCAAACTAGCTTGTTTTACGACCAAGCATGGATTCAGGACCACCTTTTAAAGGCTTGGAAACAGCTCGGTAATAAAGACGTGCCGATTATGGTGCAGGAATTTGGCATTCACAATGGCACGCAATATGAACCTGCAATGGCTTATCTTAAAGATTGTGTAGAAGCCTTTGAATCACTTGGTTGGGGTTGGTCTCTCTACAGCCTACGCTTTACTCTTGGGTGGTTCGACAGCGGCCGTGACAACGTGCTGCAAGGTACCACTAAGGACGGTACTAAGGTAGACCTAAAGTACGAGGAGCTCGTCACCGAATTGATTTTGCAAAAGGCTGCTTTAAATAGTCATAACCAATAGTTTAATTCGTCCCCTTAATATCTGTGGCGACTTGCTATGATCGGCACTATTAGTTAGTATAGTATGTGTGCACTCTGGGAAATAAGATTGAATTTTTTAGGGAAAACTTCCTAAAAAGCTGCTAACGATTCTTTGTGTATAATTACAAATTATTTACGTATAATTACTGGTAAATACAGCTACTTAATATATATTTAGTGTGTTTAAATAAATACGACAATGTATCGTTTTTATTTTGGTACACATTCATGCTGCGATACGAGTACAGAAAAAGTCTTTTAATTTGTACCCTTGGTCTAGCGCTTCTGCTAAAACACATGGGTGCTCATTCCTTTTTACCAGAAAGCATAGCCGAGCAAGCAGAGTCAGCCGATGCAATTGCTACTGTAGAGCTAATGAGTAGTCAGGCGCGCTTCTTAGAAGGCACTATCCAAACGCGCTTTATCTTCAGAAAAGTAGAAGCTATCCGTGGCACATTTCCGACGTACTTTGAAGTTTATGCACCAGGCGGAATCTATGATGGGCGGATCAATGCAGACTCCAGGCTACCAAGCCTAATTATTGGCAATAGCTACCTAGTCAATTTAGAGATCCAAGCAGAAAAGCTAAGCTTTTATAATTACTCTGCTGGAATTTATGATCTAGCTGTAGTTGATTTAGAGGCACTTAAAACAGCATGCGCTGCCCTTCCAAGTGGGGCAGATATTAGCGATTTTGAAACCATGCCTATGTCGACTCGGGCGGTTACTGAGTCTGGCTTGATGGAGGATGGTAATGTAGCTTTCCGTTATACTTCACCTGACAGAAATGAGCCGATTCCTGTGTACGCTGACATCTCTACACGCCCTTCTGGAATTAGCCAAACAGATGCGCTAACTGCCCTAGAAAACGCGCTAAAGGTCTGGGAAAATAACAGTAGTCTTTTATTTGAAATAATGGGCACTGAAATTTTTACCCAATCCGCAGAAGATTACTCCTCCAATGAGGATTACGCGATTCGCGTACAGTTTCACGATAATTTTAATCGTATCAGTAACGGCAGCTCGACCCTCGCTTTTGGAGGACCCTGGTATCTCAATGCTCCTGGTTATGGTGGCACCGTTGATGGCAAGTCTTTTAATCCAATCACAGATGGATTCGTAGTCTTAGATCACACTAAGTTATTCTTTCAAGATGTAAGTAACCTAGAGCGAGTACTAGCACATGAAATAGGGCACGTCATTGGGCTCGACCATAGTAGCGAGAATGTCAGTGAATCTGATAATGAGAAAGCCGAAGCAATAATGTATTACCTAGCTAGCTCCGATGGGCGTGAAGTAACATTAAACAGTTACGATATTAATACCGTGCGAAAGGCTTATCCACTTAATACCCCTCCATATGGATTCGACCGCATTATGTATGCTGTCGCTCATAACAACAATACCACTTTAACCAACCAACAAGTCAATCAAGTAACCCTAATCGGCAATGACTTACAGGGAGACTCGCTCTCTCTGCAAATCGACTCCTCTAGCTCTAGATATGGTAGCTTTAGCAATTCAGGCTCTATAATTTCATACGCTACTGATGGATACTACTCTGACTCAACCGTATCTAATATTAATAGTGGTTACTATGATGAGCTTGAAGCTCGCTTTTCCGACGGCATCCACCTATCGCCATTTTTTTCTGTACGCATAGTTGGATTTCGCAGAGACTCTAGACCATTCCTAAACCCAGATGGAATTCCAGACTCATGGATGAATAACTATTTCGGTAGTCCGGGTGGTTCAACTGCATCGTCCGATGAAGACGGTGACGGCTTTGATAACCTCACTGAATATCAACTTGGAACGAACCCTATAGATGCTAACTCAAAATTTGAAATAACTCAATACACCAATCAATTCCTTGAGTGGACCTCACAGCCATTTACCCTTTACCAAGTTGAGACATCCACAAATCTGCTCAATTGGCAAACCATAGAAACACTCAGCCAGACTAACAATAATACTAGCCTATCGACTCAATTACCGGAATCACAAGCTGATGAATCGATATTTTACAGGGTCAAGCGAGTTCCTTAATTATTAGAAGTAGTGGCCATCTAGCGATATAGCTATTTTGGGAGATTAAAGATATTGAGTAGCACATTCAAAGAATGCTTGCCCAATCTACAAGATAGTTTGCCTTACAAAGCAGTAGCTAAATATTAACAAACTTTACGGTTTCATTTAACCAGATAATCAGCTATCTAACTCAACTTTCTAATAAGCCATAAACTAAAATTATATCCCTAAAAAGCACATGCAACACTTCGACTGCGACAAAATTAACTACGAAGGTCCTAGCTCTAAGAACCCACTA
>JAKVCN010000046.1 GCA_022448585.1 Puniceicoccaceae bacterium
GATTTAATTGAGCAATATGGAGCAGATGCATTTCGCTACTTTGTTACACGTGAAATGAATGTTGGGCAAGATAGTGAATTTTCGACAGAATTGTTTTTGAGTCGCTACAGTAGTGACCTTGCTAATGACCTTGGTAATTTAGTTAGTCGACTGCTTAATATGGGTGCTCGATATACGGAAGGAAAGGTACCAGAGGCAAAAATCTTGGAAGCTCCTGAACAGGAATTACGCGAGTTATGGGAATCGACTCGCGCGGAGATCATACCTTTGTTTAATGATTTTAAATTCCACAAAGCTTTAGAGCGAATTTTTGTATTCATATCTGGAATCAATAAATATGCAGAAACGCGTGCACCTTGGAAGTTGGCTAAATCAGTGGATACAGGCGATCAGCAGAAATTAGCGACATCTTTAGCTACTATGGCTGAGGCAATAAGGCTTGCTGTAGTCCTTCTAAGTCCAGTTATGCCAACTACTTGTGCGCAAGTTCGAAGCTTAGTTGGTGCTAAGGAGTTTTCTTCTTTAGATGGGCAACTCGATTGGGGTTCTACTCTTGAAGGGCAAGCACTTGGTGAAAAAACGATTCTTTTCCCTCGGCCTTAACGCGCTTAAGTTTTATTTGTGTTACGGTAGTTGCCACTATTTTTTGAACGGTTATTTTGTTGTTTTTTAAATAGTGGAACAAAGTTTTCATTTATAAATTCAAAGGCTGCATTGAGCCCCTCTTTTTGATAAATCTTTCCTATTTTAGCCTCTACTATAGTTGGTTCGCCAATTGAGGACAGGAATTGATTGGAGGTCATTTGAACAAATGTAGAGGCTCTATTAGCTGTGTTAATAGATGGCTCTGATAGGATCCATTCACGTGCAAATAAGGCGAGAACAGCATCTCCAATCCATGCTTGTTTTCGTTTTTCATTTTTATCCATTTTTCTGTAATAGTATACCTGTATAAATGATGTTAATGTTAAGGGATTTAATGTGCTTCGAGCCAATTGTCGCCTATCCCGATGTCAATCTCTACTGGGCACTCGAGAGTTACAAGTGCTCCTTTCATTCCTTCTGTTATAATTGTACGTAGAATAGCCTCTTCGCTAGGATCCATATCAAATATGAGTTCATCGTGAACTTGAAGTAACATTCGACTGTTAAGCTTTTGCTTAGTGATTTTATTTTGTATGAGAATCATTGCAATTTTGATCATATCAGCGGCAGTTCCTTGAATGGGCATATTAATGGCATTACGCTCGGCAGCTGCACGTATTGTTACATTATTTGAATGAATATCACGCAAATATCTGCGGCGCCCGCATATGGTTTGCACATAACCTCGTTCACGAGCACTTGTTTGTTGNGCGTCCATGTAGCCAGNAATACCAGGGAATTGAGCAAAGTAGTTATCAATTATCTTTTGAGCTTCGCTGCGAGAGACAGTTCCTAGTCGCTGTGATAGACCGAATGATGAAATTCCATAAGGAATACCAAAATTGACCATCTTAGCAGTGCTACGTTGGTCACGAGTGATCTGCTCGGGTGGGCATCCAAAAATTTTGGCTGCTGTGGCAGTATGAATATCCTGACCTTTATGAAATGCGCTGATTAGACCCTCGTCTTTTGTTAGAGCTGCTAGGATACGCAGTTCAATTTGAGAATAATCTGCTGCTAACAGTTTCCATCCTTTACGCGCGATGAATGCTTTGCGAATGTTTCTACCATGGGAGCTTCGAACTGGAATATTTTGTAAATTTGGATCATTTGAGGTCAATCTACCCGTTGCAGTTTGTACTTGCCCGTAGTGAGTATGCACTCGTCCACTTACTATATCTACTGCTTTAGGAAGTGCATCTATATAGGTACTTTTAAGTTTTGTTAGTTGGCGATATTCGAGCAAGTTGGCAACGATTGTATGCTGTCGAGAAAGCGTCGAGAGCACCTGTTCATTCGTAGCATATTGACCAGTTTTTGTTTTTTTTGGCTTTTCGACTAGTTTGAGCTCATCAAATAAAATTGTGCCAAGCTGTTTGGGAGAATTTAGATTAAATTCTTGTCCAGCCTCTTTAAAAACAGCTTCTTGTAATTGAGTAATTTGATTCTCAAATGAGGCACCAATATTTTTTAGTGTGAGTTCGCATATCTCGATTCCTTCGTTCTCCATCTCAACTAGTACAGGCAATAATGGAGTTTCTATTTCATAAAATACTTTCGCTTGGCCACTAGATTGAAGTTTAGGTGCGAATTTTTGCCAAAGTTGCCAAGTGACATCTGCATCTTCTATTGCATAGTTAGCAAGAGCTTGCGGGTTAACTCCTGTATAGTCGATAGGCTCGTCTTTTTTTGCGTTCGGTAAAAGTTCGTTAAACCGTATAGTAGTATAGTTTAGGTAGTCTTCCGCCAGCGTATCTAGACCATGCCTTTGGTTCGGTTCTATTAGTGCGTGCGCTATCATTGTATCATAGCAAGGACCCAGAACAGGACACTTGTTGACTGCTAGTACAGCCAAGTCAAATTTTAAGTTATGGCCAATTTTTATCAGATTTGGATTCGAAAAAATAGGGCGTAGTGCTACCAATGCTGCGTCACTAGTAGGCACCCACCAACCATTTGAAGCCTGTAAAGAAAATGAAATTCCAACTAGTTTAGCGACTCTTGGATTTAACGAAGTGGTTTCTGTATCAAATGCGAATTGACCAGCTTCAGTTAATTTGGTGACTAGTTCATTCAGTGATATGGAATCATTAATAATGCGATAGTTAGTCTTAATATCTTCAAGTTTTTTATACTTAAGATCTGGAATAAGCTCTAATTGGCTTTTGTCGCCTCGAATGTCCTCCTCCTCGCTTTGCAAAATAAGATCATTGGTCGCTTTGGTTACCGAGAACTCACTTCCAAAGATTCGTTTAGCTAAGGTGCGAAACTCGAACTCATTAAATAGTGGCACAAGCATATCACTTGATGGTTCCACTAGTGCTACCTCTTCCCAATTGATATCTATCGGTACGTCGAGTTGTATTGTAGCTAGTTTTTTGGAGAGTCGTGCCATGTCAGCATGATCACGCACTTTTTCTTGTTGCTTACCTTTTAGTTCAGAAATGTTTGAAAGCAGTCCTTCTAGAGTATCATATTTTGCGAGTAGTTTCTTCGCACTTTTGGGACCAATGCCGGGTATACCTGGTATATTATCAGCTGTATCGCCGCAGAGTCCGAGCATGTCAATGACTTGATCGACTCGTGCAATACCCCATCTATCTTTGATTTCTTTTTCTCCTAATATTTCGCCGCCATCTCCTTTGCGACCCGGACGATACATTTTTATTTTATCGGTGACGAGTTGCCCAAAGTCCTTATCTGGGGTTACCATGAATATTTGATCAAATCCTTCAGTTTGAGCACGATACGCAAGAGTACCTATGATATCATCGGCTTCATATCCATCAAGCTTAAGTACCGGTATGCCAAAGGCTGCAGTGATCCGATCCAAGTGGGGCATAGCTGCTCTTAGGTCCTCCGGCATAGCTTCGCGGTTTGCTTTATAATCTGGGTGTAAAATGTGCCGCTGGGTGGGAGCTGATGTATCAAAAACAACAGCAAGGTGACTGGGTTTTTGCTTGGTAATTAATTCTATCAGCGTGCTAGTGAATCCAAAGATAGCCGATGTGTTAAAACCCTTGGAGGTATATATTGGGCTGCGGATCAATGCAAAATGAGCACGATAAGCAAGCGCCATTCCATCGAGTAAATATAAATTTTTCATTTATAAGCAAAAATAATAATGTTACATTTTACTTTTATGGACCGTCGTGCAATCTGATTTATAATACATTAATTTATACACAAAAAGGCCCCTCCTTTATAGGAGAGGCGTTTCATTAATAATTAGTGTTGATAAATTGTGACTTTTTAGGCTTCAGGCACAGTTTTTTTCAGTCCAATTACTCGATCACCGTCTTTCCATTGATCGCGCTTTTTTAGCAGATCAACGCGCTCGAAGCGCTTGAGTACAGTGCGATTTTTTTTACCACCTCCTGTTGAGGCTTTGAAACTGTTATGTTGTGTCATTATGAGCTAAAGTTAAAATAAAGAATATTTTAACAAATGCTTCTAAACAATAAAGATCAAGGTCTAATTTCCTATCTTTATTCGAACGTCTATTTGATTTGATCACTTTACAAGAGCGGATTTTCTTTCAATCGTTATTGTGTGTTAATTCTTTATGTCGCTCTAGGTTCTGCCTTAGGAGGAGTTGTTCGTTACCTTATCATATCTGAAGTATCTCGAGTTTTTGGAGATGCTTTTCCATGGGGTACATTAGCAGTTAACATAACGGGAAGTTTTTTTCTTGGCTTAATAATGGGAGTCATACCAGCTCAATTTTTGATTTCTCCTGCACATACTTTTGCGGTTTTTGGTTTTTGTGGTGGATTAACCACATTTTCTAATTTTAGCTTACAGAATCTCATTTTGGCTTCACGGCGGAGATGGCAGGCAGTCGCTTGGAATATAATAGGTTCAGTCTCACTGTGTATGATTTTTACACTAGCGGGCTATTTAATTGGAGAGGAGTCTCTATTTTGATGCAGATTCTATGGATTGGCTTAGGTAGTGCAATAGGTGGTTCTATTCGATATTTATTGGATATATCATATCTTCAGTTAGGATTGTTTAACTTCCCAGTAATGACCTTGTGCATTAATATAAGCGGATCTTTTTTATTAGGTTACCTGACAGGCCTTTGGTCAGGGCTAGGTGATAAAGATACAAATGCGCTTACACAGCAATTCTGGATAACTGGTTTTTGTGGAGGATACACTACTTTTTCAGCATTCAGTTGGCAGATTATTACCCTGCTTCAAGATGAAGGCGGAAAACTGGCTGGAATCTATGCTGCTGCAAGTGTAGGGTTTGGATTTTTTGCGGTATGGGTCGGGCTATACATTGGTTCCAAAGGAAATGAATTTACCTAATTTAGTTTTTGTCCTTTATTTTCAGATAATGCCGCACTTAAAAAAATACGATATTCCTATTTCATACTATAATCGTGCAAATGGTATGATTGAAAAAGAGTTAATTTATGGTGAAAGCTTTCTTCGCTGGGCATATGGTAATTGCTTGGGTCGTTTGACTATTGCTTTAGCAGTTAAGAGATTATGGTTTTCGCGCTGGTACGGATGGCGCATGAATAGTCCTAAAAGTCGCTCTAAAATAGGGCCGTTCATTAGTAATTATTCTCTAAAGACTGAGGAGTTCGCTGCTTCAGTTGACAGTTACGCATCATTTAATGAATTTTTTTATCGTCATTTAAAAAAATGTGCACGTCCGATTGTTAAAGAGGATGACTTAGTTTGTTTTCCTGCTGATGGTCGTCACCTAGCAGTTGCTGATATCTCGACAAATGATGGCTTCTACATCAAAGGTCAGTATTTTGATTTATCAAGTTTCGTAGAGGATTCAGCATTATCTTCTGCGTATCAGGGTGGAGCTATGCTAATTTCTAGATTATGCCCAGTTGATTATCACCGTTTTCATTTCCCTATATCTGGGCAAGCTAGTGATTCCGTTTTATTATCAGGTAGTTTGCGTTCGGTAAGTCCGCTAGCTTTACGCCGTAATTTATCTATACTTTGGGAGAATCGGCGCACACGTACAGTCATCAAATCCGAAGAATTTGGGGAGGTTTTGATGTTTGAGGTAGGAGCGACTTGCGTTGGAGGTATTCATCAAACTTTTCTCTTAGGATCGATTAAAAGGGGAGAAGAGAAAGGTTTTTTCTCCTTTGGTGGCTCTTGTGTAGTTACACTTTTCAAAAAAGGTAGGATCCAGTTTGATGCCGACTTGTTAAAGTACTCTAAGCAAGGAACAGAGGTATATGCGCTTATGGGCGAGCGTTGTGGGAAAAGATACTTAAGATGATTTCTTAAAACCTGATGGTTTCGAAAAAGCGCTAATTAGTGCATAATAAAACACACCTATGACGATACTACAATCCGCAACATTAAATGCTGGGTAACGTCCGCCTACTATCAAATACGGTAGACTGAAGGGTAAATGTACATCGATAAAGTCAATAACATGACCGTGCAATATACGGTCGGTTAAATTACCGAGCACACCTCCAATAAGTAGACCAAAAGCCATCTGTATTTTAGGCTGCTTTAATTCTAAGCTTTCTCGTAAGTAATAGATAGCTGTAAGCGCACCTATGGCGAAAATTGCCAGCCAATTTCCATGCCCAGAAAACATGCCCCAAGCAGCTCCCTCATTACCTATATGCACGATATATAAGAAACCATGAATTATCTCTATGGAGTTAGGCTGCCAATAACTTCCCAGTGGCAATAGAGTAAGAATCCATAACTTTGAAGCTTGATCGAGCGCAAATATAATAAGCGCTATGGTAAGTAGTCGCTTGTAGGAACGGACTCTACTTTTAAAAGTCATTAAATAAGAAACTGGAGTACTCAATAATTGGATTATTATTAAATATTAATACGGTCCAAGATGAACTCGTCATAACTACTCATCGTCATCCGACGTAATTTTAGGTGCATCACTAGTATCTGCAAAAATACCACCAATAGTTCGCTCCGTTTTACGGCGCATATTTTTCTCATACTCTTCCTGTCCCTCCAGTGAGTATCGAGCAAACGGGACTGCTGTAAGCCGTTCTTTTTTGATCGGATTTCCAGTTACTTCACAAATTCCATATGTACCGTTTTTTATGCGTAGAATAGCTTCTTCGATCTCATTTAATGCATCCTGCTCGCTGGAGACTAGGCTCAAAGCAAAATCTCTATCAAAGGTATCTGTTCCAGCATCTGCCTGATGATTTCCGTAGTTTGCCAAATCGCCTGAGTCTTCACGACTAGAATGTTTCAGCGTATCTGCTGTGTGCAGTGCAATTTCTTCTTGTAAATGCTGACGAAGATCTATGAGCAGTTTATAGAATTTTAGCCACTTTTTAGGAATGGATGCAGTCTCTAAAGTAGTATCTCTTTTTTGTTCAGTTGGGTTAAATCCGAGAATGTCAGCCAAGGATGCCGCCCCAAGAACTCGTTTCTTTTGTGGCTTATCCTTAATGGAAGTAGGCTTATTTTGTTTCTTTGAAGTTGCGAGTTTTTTAACTTTTTTCTTTTTCTCAGGTTGTTCTTCCACTTTTCTAGAGGCAACTAATGCTTCAACATCATCGATTGAAAAAGCCACTAGAGCACCCTTTTTGTCATCTGTATTTGTAGTATTACTGCGAGCAACTGAAGTTTTATTTAGTTTTTCAACTGCGGTCGGCTTGGGACTTTTTACTGTCTTCTTTTTAATTGCATTTTTTGCTGAATTCTTGGCTACCTCTTGCGGTTTCACTTTCGTTGCCATTTTCTTGGTAGCTACTTTTTTTGTAGTGGTTTTCTTTTTAGCCATAATTGCTTTAAATGTTCACGTTTCGATTTATTAGTTTGATTCAAAATTGAGTGCTTCAGCGCAGCGAGGTGATACTTCTCCCCATTCTTTTGTGCTGACTAGCTTGGATACCCAGCGCCAACTGCGAGGGCAACGCACGCCATCCGCATGCGCTACTTCCACTTGGATTTCAGGATTACTTGGTGAATTAATTAGTTCAACTTGTGAAATTATAAATAGTTCCGGTAGATCAGTTACATATTTTTGGAGTAATGTGAATTTAGGGTTTGTGTCGTTAGCTGTAATTTTGACTTTTGCATCCAGACTTTGGCCAATGACTTTACTTTGGCGAAGTGCTTCAAGTGGTTCGTTAATATTTTCAGCTAAGAACTTTCTTAGCGTATTAACCTCATCCGCAATTGCAGGATTTTTCCATTTTGGGTCGACCTGTGGCCACACTTCTAAGGCGATACATTCTGTAGTAAAATCGCTATCATTTTTTGCATAACTCCAAGCTTCGTCTGCGGTGAATGGTAGTAGTGGGGAGACAAGGCGTGTCAAGACATCAAAAATGATGGCGATTGCCGTTTGTGACGAGCGTCTAAGTGGATCGTTCGGCGCACAGGTATATAAACGGTCCTTGAGAATATCGTGGTAAGTCGCCGATAATGTATTCGAGCAAAATGGATCAATGAATTCTTTAAAAGCACGATGATACTCGAAAGCATCATAGGCTCGCGTTACTTCAATTACTAATTTTGCTAATTCATTAAGCGCCCACTTATCAACGGGGTGTAGCTCGTGTAGCTCAAGAGCATTTTCACTGGGTTCAAAGTCATAGATGCTACCAATTTGGTAGCGTAGAGTATTGCGGATGTTACGGTAATTATTGGCTACATTTTTTACGATATTATCAGATACAGGAACATCACCACGATAATCTTGAGAGCAAATCCAAAGTCGAATAACATCAGCACCGTATTCTTGAATCCACTCATTCAACGGCCTCGCAGCGCCATCACTTTTCGATAATTTTGTACCATCTTCTTTTACTACAAATCCATGAGTTAATAAATTTTTATAAGGGGCTGATTTATCTGCTATCACAGCAGTCCACAGTGAGCTTTGGAACCATCCTCGGTGCTGATCAGAGCCCTCTAAATAGAGATCTGCTGGCCAGCTAAGATTATTGCGCTTTTGAAGTACTGCTCTGTGCGAGCTGCCAGAGTCGATCCATACGTCCAGTGTATCTAATCCACAAGTGAGAGATTCAGAGCTCGGCCAATTGTTAGGCACATTGATTCCTTTAAGTATCTCAGCTGCACTTTGTTTGAACCATAAGTTTGTACCAATAGAAGCAACTTTGGTAGCTATCGCGCGAATAACACCAGCATCAATATAAGCAGTTCCATCAGTATCGTAGAATGCTGGAATAGGTACGCCCCAAGTACGCTGACGACTAATACACCAGTCAGGGCGGTTTTCTAGGGCAGCACGGATTCGTTTTTTACCCCATTCTGGTATGAAATTGACATCTTCGAGGCAATCGATTGCTCGCTTGCGATCACCACCTTTATCTAAAGAAATAAACCATTGATCCATTGCGCGAAAAACTACGGGTGTTTTAGACCGCCAACAGTGAGGATAACTGTGTTGAATTTTTTTCTTGGCTATTAAGTTGGCATTGGCTGCGAGAATTCTAAGTACCGCAATAGTCGCCTCGGAGGGTTTGCCGTTACTATTTTCAAGGACTGATAAGCCAACTAAATCCGGGGGCACTTGACCGTCATCAATATAGCATCCCTTGTCATCAAGAGGACAATAAACTTCTAATCCGTTATTAATACCAGTGATGTAATCATCTAATCCGTGTCCAGGGGCAGTATGTACACAACCAGTGCCACTTTCAGTTGTTACATACTCAGCACTTAAAATTGGTGATATTCTATCGATGAAAGGATGCTGTGCATTTAAACCTACGAGTCGTTCTCCAGTGAAAGTAGCAACTGTTTGTACTTCCTCTAGCTGGCATTCTTTAGTGACCTCTTCGAGTAGCGCGCTGGCAATAATCAAATTACCTTTAGAACTATTCACTGCTATATATTCTACAGCAGGATGGACTGCCACAGCGAGGTTGGCGGGCAATGTCCATGGGGTCGTCGTCCAAATTAATATCGCACTGCCTACTTCGCTAAGATTTAGCTCTTGGCATGCTTCATCACTTAATGGAAGCTTTACAAAGACTGAAATACTTGTGTGCTCACGATATTCAATTTCCGCTTCAGCTAGTGCGGTAGCACATGGAATAGACCAGTAGACTGGTTTTTTCGAGCGGTATACTAAATCCTGCTCAACAAAGCTAGCGAAGGTTTCTAGCTGCGTGGCCTCGTACTCCGGATGAATAGTCCAGTATTCGTTTTTCCAATCCGCCATAACCCCCAGACGCTGAAATTGTTCTGTTTGAATTTGCCGATACTTGTCCGCAAATTCAGCACAAGCTTCACGTACTTCTAGTGGTGAATAATCAGTGCGACCTTTTTTTTGTAGCTCTCTTGAGACTTTATGCTCAATAGGCAAGCCATGGCTATCCCAGCCGGGCACATAAGGCGCGTTGAAACCCTGCATTCGTTTATACCGAAGGATCGTATCTTTTAGCGTCTTATTTAGGGCATGTCCCAAATGTAGGTCACCATTAGTAAATGGGGGACCATCGTGTAAAATGAAGCTCGGACCATTACTATTATTTTTCTCAATTTTTGAGTAAAGATCAATTTCTTCCCAGTGTTGCACACGCGCAGGTTCACGCTTAACTAAATCTCCCCTCATTGGGAAGCGAGTTTGTGGCAAATTAAGTGTATTTTTGAGGTCTTTAGCCATGATTTAGTTCCGGTATTAGACCGAAGCTTTTAAAAAATCGCGCAGTTTGATTTTTTGATCCTCCCTGTCAAGCAATCAGAACTTGGTTCAAGTCTTGCAAGTCAAGCTAAAGATATCAATCTTAGGGTTTAATTGTATTGTGATTACTACTATAAATTCATTTGAGCGTAATACTGGATATCCTTTGGATCTTGATTGGGTTCTGTCGGTACAAGCGAATACTTCGGCTATCCAACGGCGCTGTAAAACTCTACCAGGTAGACGCTCTATTAAGAAAAATCATCAAGTTGCATGGTTAATCAAAGCTCTTACTTGTATAGATTTAACAACCCTTTCTGGGGATGATACGCAAGCACGTGTCAGACGTTTGTGTAGAAAAGCTAGCATGCCAGTGCGTCAAGAATTATTAGATTGTCTAGGTATTGATTCTAGTATGGTCCGTGCGGCTGCCATATGCGTTTATCATGAAATGGTTCCCGCAGCAGTTGAAGCACTAAGTGGAACTGGCATTCCGGTAGCAGCAGTTTCTACAGGATTCCCTGCAGGGCTTTCGCCATATTCATTGCGTCTAGCCGAAATCACTGAGTCAGTTAAAGCAGGCGCTAAGGAGATCGATATTGTTATCTCTAGGCGTCATGTACTATCACAAGATTGGAAAACCCTTTATGATGAAGTTCAAGGCTTTCGCGCTGCATGCAAAGAGGCTCATATGAAGGCGATTCTAGCAACAGGGGAGTTAGGTAGCTTGCGTAATGTAGCTAGAGCCTCATTAATATGTATGATGGCTGGAGCCGATTTTATTAAGACATCAACTGGTAAAGAAGGCATTAATGCAACACTACCAGTAAGCCTTACGATGATACGTCAAATTCGTGATTACTTTGATCGAACAGGTATTCACATTGGCTACAAACCAGCTGGTGGCATATCAAAGGCTAAGGATTCACTAAATTATCTTTCCTTAATTAAAGAAGAATTAGGTATACGTTGGTTACAGCCTGATTTATTTCGTTTTGGAGCATCCAGTCTTCTTGGTGATATTGAGCGCCAACTTGAGCACCATGCGACTGGCTACTATTCGGCCTCATATCGTCATGCGATAGGATAAGTTATGAAAATTACTGATATTTTAGAAACAATGGATTATGGAGAAGCTCCTGAAAGTCCTCAACCTGCTCTTGACTGGGTAGCTGCTAACGGAGGCGATTTCGGACTTTTCATTGATGGAAATTTTATTAAGCCTAAAGGTCGAGCTTCCTTTAATTCGAACAACCCTGCTAATAACGAGCTAATTGCTCATTTATGCCAAGCCGAGCAAGCAGATGTCGATAGCGCTGTTGCTGCAGCACGTGCCGCTCAGGGTGCTTGGGAGTCAATTGGCGGTCCAGCAAGAGCTAAATATTTGTATGCGATAGCGCGGCTTGTGCAGAAGCATGCACGATTGTTTGCTGTATTAGAGACATTAGATAATGGTAAACCAGTTCGTGAGAGTCGTGACATTGATGTGCCTCTTGTGGCTCGCCATTTTTATTTTCATGCTGGTGCCGCTCAATTAATTGCAGAAGAAATGCCTGAATACAAGGCGCTCGGTGTAGCGGGGCAGGTGATTCCTTGGAATTTTCCATTATTAATGCTAGCTTGGAAAATTGCTCCAGCACTTGCTATGGGTAATGCAGTCGTACTAAAGCCTGCTGAGTATACTTCGCTAAGTGCTCTACTTTTTGCAGAAATTTGTAAGGAAGCTGGCTTGCCTAAGGGTGTTGTCAATATTTTGACCGGTGATGGGACTGTTGGGGAGATGATTGTTACACATACTGGCATTGATAAAGTTGCGTTTACAGGATCCACTGCGGTAGGTCGTCACATACGTCAGGCTATTGCTGGTCAAGGTAAGGAGATAACACTTGAGTTAGGAGGTAAATCCCCCTACCTCGTATTTGATGATGCCGACGTAGATAGTGCCGTCGAAGGCTTGGTCGATGCAATCTGGCTTAATCAAGGGCAAGTTTGTTGCGCTGGATCACGCTTATTTGTTCAAGAAGGTGTCGCCGAAGTATTTCACCGAAAATTGCAGGCGCGTATGGATAAATTGCGTATGGGCAATCCTTTAGATAAATCAATCGACATCGGTGCAATCGTTGACCCTGCTCAATTAGACTCAATTCATCGTTTGGTTGATGAAGGTTTAAAGGAAGGGGGTAATTCTCATGTGGCTGCCATTAATTGCCCGAAAAATGGAAGTTTTTATCCACCCACATTTATTTCTGAAGTCGATCCTGCCTGCCGCTTAATGCAGGAAGAAATTTTTGGTCCAGTTTTAGTAGGAACAACTTTTCGCACTCCTTCAGAAGCAGTAGCACTGGCGAACAATACTCGTTATGGATTAGCGGCATCGATTTGGACAGAAAATATAAACTTAGCCTTAGATATAGCTCCTCAAATTATATGTGGAGTGGCTTGGATCAATACTACTAATCAATTTGATGCTGCTGCAGGATTTGGCGGTCGCCGAGAAAGTGGTTTCGGACGTGAAGGTGGATGGGAAGGTTTGTATGCATATGCGTGTAGTGTGCATCAACCAACTAAAAAAATAAAAGCGACTAGCCCAACTCCGATTGCTAAAGCTCAAGAAACAAACGAAGCAGGCATCGATCGTACGCCTAAGCTCTTTATTGGTGGACGGCAAATGCGACCAGATAGTGGGTATTCTATTCCAGTGTACTCTTCTTCTGGCAAACAGCTTGGATTGGTCGGTAAGGGTAACCGTAAGGATATTCGTAACGCTGTGGAGGCTGCACATGCAGCCCGCTCTTGGTCTAAAACAACAGCTCACTTACGCGGGCAGATCCTTTACTATATCGCAGAGAATTTATCGGCTAGGCGTGAAGAATTTGCGGAACGCATAGCGCTTATGAATAGCGAAAATAAGAAAGCAGCCATGAGGGAAGTAGAGCAGTCAATTGATAGGCTATTTACCTATGCTGCTTGGGCGGATAAATACGATGGAGCAGCACATGGGGTTCCGATTAGTGGGATGGCTTTAGCGATGCATGAACCGGTAGGAATTATTGGCATGTTCTGTTCGGATCGATCTCCCTTGCTTGGTCTTATTTCAATCCTAGCTCCCGCTATTGCTATGGGTAACACTTGTGTAATTGTTCCTTCTCAGGCTTATCCACTTTCTGCAACTGATTTATATCAGGTGCTTGAAACTTCAGATTTGCCTGCTGGAGTGGTTAATATAGTAACAGCAATTCATAGTGATGTAGTCGATAGCTTGGCTGGTCACATGGAAGTGGATGCCTTGTGGTATTTTGGCGGTGATGATCACTCTGCTGCCATTGAGCGTGCATCAGTTATCAATTTGAAGCGTACTTGGGTTAATAATGGCTTGGATAGGGATTGGACCGACCCTAATCTAGGGGCTGGCAAAGTATTTCTGCGCCAAGCAACAGAAGTGAAAAATATTTGGATTCCATATGGCGAATAATTTGTAATCGTAACTAATACAAACAAATCAAGCGGCAGTTTTATATGGCTAAAATATATTTCTACTATTCGGCAATGAATGCAGGTAAGAGCACTACGCTTTTGCAATCCGCGCATAATTATGAAGAACGTGGTATGCGTGTCTTGGTCTTTACACCGAAGCTAGACAATCGTGATGGTGTTGGCATGGTCTCCTCACGAATTGGCCTGACTCGACAGGCAACTGTTTTTTCAAAAGAGGATGATCTGTATGATCAGGTGCAAAGCGTGCAGTCCAGTGATAAGATTCATTGTATTTTAATTGACGAAGCACAATTTTTGACACCCCTACAAGTCTTACAAATATCTAGAGTAACAGATCGATTAGACATTCCTGTTTTGTGTTACGGCATTCGCACAGATTTTCAGGGTGAGCCCTTTGAAGGTAGTAAATACCTACTTGCTTGGGCGGATGAACTTATTGAAATAAAAACGATTTGCCGCTCAGGTAAAAAGGCGACGATGAACGCTCGTCTCGATTCTGAAGGTAATCGTGTATGGGCAGGTGACCAGATTGATATTGGTACCCACTATGTGGCTTTAAGTCGTAAAGAGTTTTGCTTGGATAGAGTATCTCCGATAAGCGATGTCGCTTTGGAAGAATAACTTTATCACTACGCCTGATTACTCGGTTTGTGACGATTTAACTCGCTGTGTGAATCAAAGTTACTTTCTTGCTCTATTTTAAAGCATGACTCTGGCAATAATACAACTTCCCGTAGTGGCTTCACCGATTTGGCTGCTTTTATTACTTCTTGTAGTCGGTTTTACTGCGCTCGCATATGGCGGTGATTTATTAACTTCTGGTTCGGCGTCTATCTCGGTTAATAGTAATATCAACCCTGTTGTCATTGGACTTACAGTAATATCAGTCGCCACTTCAATGCCCGAAATGGCGACCTCTCTTATTGCAGCGAGGACGAGTTCAAATCTAGCGCTAGGTAATATACTTGGAAGTAATATTGCCAATATCGGGCTCATTTTGGGCATTGCCGCAGTAATTGCTCCGCTAAGTATTCAGCCTCGCCTAATTCGCCGCGAAGTTCCTTTTTTAATTCTACTAACGGTACTATTTACCGTATTTGCATTTGGTGGATATAGTCGATCAGAGGGCATATTTCTGCTTTCACTTACGGTTGCTTACTTAGTATACGTTGTGCGAGGTGCAAATCTTGAAAAGAGGAATAACGCTAGCATTTCCACTATTGGCTCTCGCAAAATTTCAAAAGTTTCCACACCAAAAGCAATACTACTAGTAGCTATTGGGGGAGGATTGCTTGCACTCGGTGCAGATTTTCTTGTGCAATCCAGCGTAGTGATTGCATCGCGCATGGGTGCGAGTGATCTTTTTGTAGGACTTACGATTGTTGCGATAGGCACGAGCTTACCAGAATTAGCAGCATCTGTTGCGGCAGTTCGTTCTGGGCATGCTGACCTTTGTGCAGGTAACATTATAGGGTCTAATTTATTTAATCTAATGCTAATTGGTGGTAGTGTCGCAACTGTTAGTACAATCGAAGTAGATGAGCGCCTGCTTTTTGTAGAGTTTCCATGCCTTTTATTCTTATCTATTCTGCTTCTGTGCTTGTTTAAAAACAGTTGCCTTGTATCACGCAGAGAAGGGCTAGTTTTATTATTTCTATATTTTCTGGTTTTAACGCTTTCAGGTCTCGCTCAGTTTAATCTCTTATTTTAATCAATATTCTTATTTATGTCTGATTTAGTTAAACCTGTAGTTCTAATTATTCGTGATGGATGGGGGGAAAATCATGACGCCTCATACGATGCGTACAATGCTGTAAAGCTAGCCAATACACCTATTGCTGACCAGCTGACTGCACAATATCCTCGTACCGAGATCCATGCGAGTGGACTAGCGGTGGGTTTACCGGAGGGCATTATGGGTAACTCCGAAGTGGGTCACCAAAACATAGGCGCTGGCCGAGTAGTAGATCAGGAAATAGTACGAATCAATAAGGGGATTGATACCGGGACGGTAAAGGAGAGCTCAGCGCTGCAGAAGGCTTTAAGTCATGTTAAAAATAAGGGTACAGCGTTACATTTTATGGGACTTGTCTCTGACGCTGGAGTACACTCGATGCTCGATCATCTCTACGGCTTAATTGAAATAGCGAAGCAAGAGGGTATTGAAAAAGTATACCTGCATGCCTTCACAGATGGCAGAGATACAGGACCCTTCACAGGAAAAACATTTATTGAAGAAGCCGAGGCACGGATGGCAGCATTAGGTGTCGGCGAAATTGCATCTGTCACCGGTCGTTATTGGGCAATGGACCGAGATAATCGCTGGGACCGAGTGCAACGCGCGTATGATTGCTTAACTGGTCGCACCATTGACAAGACTTTTAGCACTGCAAGTGATGCAATACAGGCGCAGTACGATAGTCCTGAGACTTCTGGAACAAAGGGTGACGAATTTTGCCCACCATCACTTATCCTAGCTGAAGATGGGGAACCTGTCGCCACTATTAAGAATGGTGACTCAGTACTATTTTTTAACTTTCGAGGGGACCGTCCGCGCGAGTTGACCCGCGCCTTTATTGAAGAGGAATTTACAAGTTTCGAACGTGGCAAAAAACTGGATCTTTTTTTCGCAACACTAAGTGAGTATCAGCTCGGTTTATGCCCCAATGTTGTTTTTCAAAAGCCTCCTAAAATGGAGGGTATTCTTGGTGGCTATTTGTCGCAATTGGGTGTTTTGCAGTTTCGCTGTGCAGAGACAGAAAAATTTCCGCATGTTACCTTTTTCTTTAATGATTACCGAGAAGATCCATTCCCTGGAGAAGATCGCGAGTTAATACCCAGTCGTAAAGATTGTGTCACCTATGATGAAAAGCCGGAAATGTCTGCATATGGAATTCGTGACGCATGTTTGGAAGCAATTCAATCGGGCAAGTACGGACTGATTGTCATTAATTTCGCAAATCCTGATATGGTTGGTCACACAGGCGTGATCGAAGCCTGCGTGAAGGCGTGTGAAGTAGTAGATGAATGCGTCGGTGATTTATTGACTGCAATTTCTGCTGCAGGTGGTGCGGCGCTGATAACTGCAGATCATGGAAACTCTGATCAATTATGGAGCTTTGAGAGTGAAGGTCCGCACACTGCCCATACGCTTAATTCAGTAGAAGTCGTTGTGTACA
>JAKVCN010000047.1 GCA_022448585.1 Puniceicoccaceae bacterium
TAATACACTAAACTCTTTATAGAAATCTGCAAGTATGTCCAAGTAATAGATTACCTCTATTGATAAAATATCACGCTTAAGAAGTAAGCGTGATTAATTAGGTTTTAATTCTTATCTTAATACCTCTTCGCATGAATGTAGGTACGTCTAAATCTTCTTCCTTATACATGTTTCTTTCGGTTTTATCGAAGTAACCACGCTGCACTTCAGTATCGAACGTAAACTCATTCTGTTTAGAATTTACTAGCTTTTTCTTTGTTAACTTAGATTTATGTACTGCCCGAGGTGGTTCATTATTTTCAGAAATTAGTGGCTCTAATGCGATCTCACCTAGATTGGGCTGAGATATTTCATTACTTTTATCAATTTTTGAGCTTTCATCTTCGGTTTTGTCTGTAGACTTGCGAATTACTTCAATGTCTGCTTTTGCTAAAATGCAGATTTCAATTCTTTCGCCAAGCGCTTCATCAATTACTGCCCCAAATACAATGTCTTCTTTGGTTCCGAATCGTTTGCTAACTTGCGAAATAATTGTGTTAACTTTAGAAATTCCTAAATTCGCGCCACCAATTATATTAACTAAAATACAATCCAAGTTCATAGGTCGGTCTCCCATGTGAAGCAGCGGGCAGATAAATAATTCATCAAGGGCATTTTTGACAAAATTCTCACCTGATCCACTACCAGTAGCAAAAAAAGTCTTTCCCCCAAGATTTTTAAAGACGGCTCTCAAGGCACTAAAATCCTGATTAATTAACCCGGTTTTAAGCAACATTGCACAAATAGAATTTATACCTTTTCCTATCCATTGATCGGCTACAGCAAATGCGTTTAGAACACTCGTATCTTCGTCACCCTCTTGTAAGAGAACATCGTTAGGCAACGTAATTAGACCATGAACTCGATTGCGTAATTCACCCAAGCTTTCATCCGCAATTCGTTGTCGCCGCGCTCCCTCAAAACTAAATGGCTGTGTTGCAAAACATAAGACTAAGGCATCTGTCTTTGCGGCAACTTCAGCTAATATAGGGGCAACTGCACTGCCGGTTCCACCTCCAAGGCCAACAACCAATATGATTAAGTCCATATCGGCAATCAATCGAGCGATAGCGTCTCTATCAGATTCTGCAGCTCGCCGACCAATATCCACCTCTCCTCCTGCGCTCAGTCCATGGCTAACAGATCGTCCGATAACTATTTTCTCAGCAATAGGAGAATTAGCTAATGCTTGTGCATCGGTATTAATGACAGCCAAACGTACATCGCCTAGATTATCCAGTTTGAGGCCATCAACTGCATTAGTGCCTGCACCCCCTGCGCCTATTATCTTAATCTTAATTTCGCTCGAGTTCGAGGAAAGGTCAAAAATTTTGTTTGTTTCAATCGTCACTACTAAGATTATGAAATATTACTTATAAATTAATTACCTTTAAATATATCAATTATACTACTGATAAAACTACTAGGCTTTGATGATTCCGAATGTCCCTCTTGGCCCGTTAGTGCATAATGCAATAGTCCAAGAGCAGTGCTGTATTCAGGTTGGCGCAACTCTGACTTTACATTTGATTGAATTTGAGCAGATCTAGCAGCAATACCAAAAACTGAATGTGCAGCTTCGCATATTCCATCTAAACGTGAACTTCCGCCGCATAGGACCACACCACTTGAAATATCACTGATGTTAAAAAGTTCGGAATCAACTAATTGATCTTTAATTATGTTAAAAATCTCATCGACTCGAGCAGCAATAATTTTTGTGACTGCAGATTTAGGATACTCCCTGTCACCTATAGTAAGATCTCCTATTAACCAAACTTTCTTATCCTTATCTTCAGCATTAAATAAAGCTCGACCATGTTTGACTTTAATTTCTTCTGCACTTTTCGCTCCCGTTCGCAAACCAATGCTTAAGTCATTAGTAATATGATCTCCTCCAACAGGAACAACACCTGTTCGAACAATATATCCCTTACGATACAATACCCAATCGGTAGTTCCTCCTCCAATATCAATTACCAACGCACCAGCTTCTTTTTCGGCCTCTTCGAGTAATACCACACTGGATGCAATGCTTGAAATAATCACATCTTCGACTTTGCAATCGAGCCCTTTGATAACACGCAAGCAATCACTGACAACTGCTTTGTTGCCGTGCACACACCAATACCAAACTTGCAATTGTTGCCCCTCTCTTCCGAGCGGACTTTCCATCAATTGACCATCCAAATTAAAAGGGTTTTGTATATGATGAATGTAAGTTCGGTCTTCGGGCAGCATACGGCGCTTAGCATCATCCTTAGCTTGCTCAATATCAGCGGTACGAACAATACTGTTAGGTGCACTTACACTTGCAGTACCTTGATTGAATACTCCCTCTAAATGAGCTCCAGTTTGAGCCAAGTAAATGTCATCGACACGTCGCCGTGAATTACGCTCCGCTCTTATTATTGCTGTGTGTACACAGTCGCTGGCTTTTTGTAAGTCAACTATAACACCTTTTTTGATACCATCTGAAGAGCCAACGCTGTGCCCAATTATGCTCAGCTCAGAATCATCAATTATTTCACCAACTAAAACTACCACCTTGGTGGTTCCCATCTCAACGGCAGCAACAACTCTTGAATGACTCATTCTCAAATTAAATAGAGATATTAATAAAGGCTGGATCGCCCACTAATAAATTGCACAGCAGCTGCATCACGTAAAGAAAGATCAACACTTTTTAAATGATCATTAATACTTAAACTTACCTCTCTTATATGCCCTAAGCGATCGAGCTGAATATTAAAATCAGTCGTTGTTGAAAATATCAGTCTTGTTATATTTAAAGTTTGGCTCTTACCAATCAGATTAGCTGCTTGAACCTCAATAATTTCGCCAGGTAAATTATTAATCCCCGTGTAGCTCTTAAGGGAAACCACCTGCCAATTTTTATATTCTAATGGATATTTTTGACGACAAATTTGTAATAATTTAGCAACATGCTCAATACCTTGAAGTGGTAGGTAATCACCTCCATGATGTATATAAGGTCGTAGAAATGGTAGCTTGCGTAACTCTCCTTTGTCATATTCGATGCCTTTATAAATAGTTCCTACGCTTGAAATAATTCGCAGCTCTCTCTTTTTATTTGGCTCCTCTACTACTAAACGCATTATTGGAACATGCTCTTTCATGTCGATGCGTAAGGCATCTGGAAAAACGCGCTCTACTGAAACGAATTGTACCTGACCAACAGCTTCTAAACGATCTTTAATGATACTTATATCAGCCTCAGCCAAGCGTGTTCCTAACTTTAACTGAACTATTGAACTTAGCCACCGATTAGTCAGCACACCATTAGTATTAAATTCGATTCTTTGAATTGGTAGCGTTTGTGAAGCAATGGATTTTTGAGCGGTATGTACACTAGGTTTTACTAGAAAAATAAATATACCAAAAAATAAGCTTATTAATAAAATGATACTTCCTATTTTAAGTGCCGTGCGAATACGTCTTAGTTTAAAAGAATGTGAAACGGCTGTCTTTGAAGCGCGATTGGTCAAATTATGCCAACTTTGCTCACCACTAGCATTAGAAGAAGCTTTATGTTGATAGGATCGCATTAATTAATTGCCTTTAAGTCACGCATAGAGAACCGATTTAATGCAGAGCTAACCAACTCTACTGCTAATTGATTAAAGTTATATCCCTCGCAACTTGCACTTTTTGGAAGAAGGCTAGTTTCAGTAAGACCTGGTAAAGAGTTAATCTCCAATAAATATGGGTTAGACCCGTCTAGTATAAAATCGATCCGTGCAAAATCTCGGCACCCACATTTAGAAAATAACTGTTCAGCCGCTTCTTTAATACGCCTACTAACTGTATAATCTAATTTAGCAGGGTAGATATAGTTTGAAGCACCCTGAGTATATTTAGCAGAGTAATCATACACGCCAGTTTGACTGGTGACCTCGACAATGCCTAAAGCTTTGCCGTTCAAAATACCTACGGTTAATTCCCGTCCGTCAATTCGCTCCTCTACAATCCAATTTCCTTCGTTTATTTGAGATAAAGTCACACCTAGTTCGGAACGATGATCGGTGAGGTACAAGCCAATGCTACTGCCCATATTGTTAGGTTTTACGACAAGCGACTGCCCTAGTTCTTCAATAAATTTATCTGCTGGCGGTATTTTTTGACCTGAGAAATAAATACCTTTAGGAGTCATAAGCCCTAGTTTATGAGCCACTTTTTTTGTGGCATATTTATTCATACATAAACCACTAGCACTGGAGTCACTGCCGCAATAGATAATACCTAAATTTTCCATAGCTTTTTGCAAAGTACCATCTTCACCAAAGGATCCGTGAAGTGCCGGGAAAACTATAACCCTCTCCGGGTCAATTGATTTAGGTAATTGCGTACAATCCAATCGTACCCGTTCTACACAATAAGAATTCTCTAATGCATTACTGATTGAAATACCACTTCGCAAAGATACATCACGTTCAGGTCCCACGCCTCCATAAATAACAATAATTTTATCTGGGCTAGACATCAGCAGCAGTTTCCTCAATTGGCTCTAAAACATCTTCCCAGCTTTTACCAAGTAATAAAACTTCAGGTTCTAACAAGTAGCCAGATTTTTTAAAGATTATAGAACGTACCTCTCTCACTAAATCGATCACATCTTTAGCAGTTGCTGCTCCACGGTTGACAATAAAATTACCATGCATTGATGATACTTCTGCATCACCAATTCGCATACCTTTAATACCATATTCTTCAATCAGTCGGCCTGCATAGTTCCCTTCTGGATTTTTAAAGATACAGCCAGCACTAGGCTCACGAGGCTGACTATTCTTTCGAGAATGAGAATAAGTATCCATGCGCTCACGGATTAATTGCGTACAGCTATTTTTTAACGGGCTTTTTAGAATAGCCCCTAGAGCAATGGCAGTACTTATTTCATCAACTTTACGATATCCAAAATGAAACTCTTCCTTATGTAAGTCCCTAAGATTTCCATCGCTATCAATTAAGACGACTCGTTCCACTACATCAAAAATCCAACTGCCCATGGCTCCTGCGTTCATTCGTAATGCACCACCAACAGAACCAGGTATTCCCTCTAAAAACTCAAATCCAGATAACCCATGTTTTGCGGCAAATCCACATATACTTTTCAAACGAACGCCAGCAGTAACCCAAATACGCCCATTTACGAGAACCTCTTTAGTTCTCCAATTACTAGCATTCAATCGAATTACAAGTCCATCAAATGTTTCATCTGGTATAAGAAGGTTAGAGCCACGTCCTAAACAGAATATGTTTAACTGGAAAAATTTAGCAGCTCTTAAAACTGCCTGCAAATCAACTAAATTGGATGGTTCCACATAAAAACGCGTAGACCCCCCTATTCGTATGGTTGTTTTGTTAGCTAAAGATTCATGCTCTAGTAATCGACAACCTTTTGATACGCGGGGTTGCAGAAACTGTAAAAAAGCTAAAGAAGGATCAGGTCTAGTACGGGTCATTTCAACAAAAGCTCCAGAAAATTCATCAATATCACCAGCCCCTACAAATGCCAGTGTCGTAGGTACTTCCGATAGATTGTTAGCCAGTTTATTAATGCCTGCTATATCCATAGATAACGTTTCTGGTAGCGATTCAGAAAAAACTGCTGACAAATCATATATATGCTCCCCATCTAATGGCACCTCATGAGCAGAATAAACCGGCAATAAAAATAATTGATCTACCGTAGTTAGAATGGAGGCAAATGCATCTTTAAATTGCTTTGTTCTGGAGAATCGATGTGGCTGAAATACTACCACCAATTTTTTCTCAGAGAATTGGGAGCGCAAACTACTCAATAATAATGCAATCTCATTTGGATGGTGTGCATAATCGTCAATTATGCTAAGCTGTACATCATGATGTAAGAGCTGTTGTCTGCGTAGCATGCCACTGTAAGAAGAAAGAATAGATCGAGGTAGCTTTGTATTATAAAGATGATTTACTACCGCTAAAGCTGCTGCAGCATTGCCTGCATTTATTTCACACATTTTTGGCGGATCAACCTGATAAAAATCCAGAGGTGCAATAGCTACTATGCTAGCATTTACTGGATCCGTAAAATGAGAACACAAGTCTTCTGGCATCAGTATGGTAGATTTTGTCCTTTCTATGATGCTTGCAAATGCATCATGTATTGATTGCTCAGAAGTGTAATAATCTGGATGGTCCCAGTCCGCATTTAATAAAACAGTAACCTCGGGTATAAATTGATCGATAGTTCCATCACTTTCATCAATCTCAGCAATTAACCAATCATTGGTTGAATAATTGCTAGATTTTAAAGATGGCTCATTGAAATGTCCTCCTAATATATAATTTACCTCGAAGTTACATTGTCCAAGCATATGCACGATCATACCAGACGTTGTGGTCTTACCATGACTTCCAACTATTGCGATTAAGCGTTTTTGCTGACTAACCTTTGCGAGCATTTCCCCACGCCGCATCATAGGGATACCTCTAGCTTGTGCCGCTTGCAAAATAGTATGTGTCGGAGCGATCGCACTAGAGTATACTATCATTTGATAAGAGTCTATATGCTCCGGAAATGTAAAATCCATTAATTGTACGCCTGCAGCAATTAATAACTCTCGGGTACGCTCTTCTAGTGCGTCATCAAATCCAAATATCTTAATACCGGAATTTGATAACCAACATGCAAGAGGTGCCATCCCCATGCCACCTACTCCTAAAAAAAGATAAGCGCTATCCGATCTTATCATATGTGGACATAATCTTTTTTTTGTATTGTATCTCCGCAAATAAGCTCAATATCTGCAGCTATTCGTTCACTAGAATTAAAACGATCTAAACGATCTAAATTTGATTTGAAATTATTTAATAACCAATCGTTGAACATCAATTGTTCAACTTCATCAGTTAATTGCCCAATATTTTTTTGGTCTAGAACGATGCAAGCTCCATGCTGTTCATGAATCAACGCATTAGCTTGTTGATGATTATCAGCAGCATGTGGATATGGAATCAATATGGAAGGTGCTCGACAGCATATAATTTCGGCAATTGAACCAGCTCCTGCCCTAGAGACGACTAAATCCGCAGCTGAGATAACATCTCCCATACGGCTTGAAAATGGCACCATAGTGGCAGTGATCTGATCTCCATTTATATTTTCGCAAGCGATTGTCCCTGCGGTCAACTTACCTAAGCCAGTTACACAGTAGACTGTAATTCCAGCTTTAGCTAATCGCTCAAAACTGCTCATAACCCATTCATTGAGTGCTTCCGCACCTTGACTACCGCCAATTACCACTAATAGCTTGTTAGGTACTTTAATGTCTAGCCGCAGGCATGCATCCGCTTTGAGAATATGCTTCACTTCTTTTCGTACAGGATACCCAAAGTGACGAACAATATTAATAGGCGCACCAGAAAGTTTAACCCCATCTGGTAGATAAATTCGATCCGCTATATACTTAAGCATACGAATTGCCTTACCTGGCTTGCAATTTGCCTCATGCAGAGCCACTTGAACGCCCATAAGGCATGCGGCAAGTCCAAGACCAGCAGACAAAAAACCTCCAAATAGCATAACTGCATCTGGTTCTTGTTCTCGTATTAATTTATATGCTATAACGATGCCTGAAAATAAGCTCATTGTAGATCTGAATATTGCACTGAATCCTCCCCTAAAAGCTTGCCCTGGCATCTTGTAAAAGTTCAGGTGACGATATTTCTCAATAAGTATAGTATCAACATCTTTTTGACTGATCAATAACATGCATTGGTGCCCTCGCTCTTGTAGGGTTTCTGCTAGGGCAATCCCAGGAGCTAAATGACCCCCTGTGCCACCACAAGCTATCAATATCATACTCATACGCCACGCTGGCTAGCTATTGTAGGCATCCGCCAGCTACGGAAACCATTAAGTATTATACCAGTTAAAGTGAACATTAAGACTAGATTTGACCCACCGTAAGAAATAAAAGGTAGTGACATGCCTTTAGTAGGTAAACAACCAGTTACCACGCCTATATTTATTAAAGCTTGGTATGTAACTAGAAGTAAGGCCCCGACAACTAGTAAATATTGATATAAATCAGGAGCTCGCTTGAGTTGCATGACCCCTACAAAAAACAACGTCATGAATAATATAACTACGCCTGCAGTAAAAACAAATCCTAGTTCCTCTCCTACAATTGCAAAAATAAAATCGGTATGTGCTTCAGGTAGAAATGACATCTGCTGACGACCAGCACCCAAGCCAACTCCATCAAAGCCCCCTGCAACAAAAGCCAAAATCCCTTGCCATAATTGATACGAACTATCCGACCGATTACCCTCAACATCCAAAAATGAAGTTATGCGCGATAGGCGAACAGGATCATTATAAATCGCAATTGAGAATACAATTAGCGCAAGAACTGCTGCAGGAATTAAAAATCTAAGTCGAACTCCTGCTAAAAAAAGCATTGTCCCTCCGACAGCGCCGCAGAGGAAAGCAGTTCCAAAATCTGGCTCTAAAATAATTAACACACAAATGACAGTTAATATAAAAATTGGCGTCATAAAACCACGAATAAAATCATCCAACATTCTACGATTGGTCGCTAAGTAATGTGCTAATGAAAAAAGTAATCCAAGTTTACCTATTTCAGATACCTGCAAGCGCATTGGTCCAAGATCAATCCAGCGTTGTGCCCCATTCACAGTGACACCTACACCAGGAATTAAAACAGCAAATAGAAGTAAGATTGATCCACCCGCCAATATATATGAATAAGGGCGTAAAGCATCCAAATTTATTAACATAGCACATGCTCCACAAAGAGTAGCAATCGCTAGCCATATTAACTGCTTACGTAATAATACCGTAGGGTCATCGTGCATTGCTTGAGAAGCACTGAACAAGATGACTAGCCCAAGAAAAGTAAGGCAAATAACGATTAAACTTAAAAAAATACCTGCTGGAGGCATTCGCCACAAAGAACGACCTGAAGCAGTGCTAGCTTTCATACCGAATCTTATCAGCAGAATGATATAAGCTTAACAAATAAAACTATTCGACTGGGGAGCCAACAACTGGAATCTCTACAGCAGTTTCAAAAAGCGCGTCAGCTTTCTCATTTGTATCAGCTTCTTGAATAACTGACTCCTCTTCAATAGTAGCATCTGCCGAAACGACATTAAGCATCACCGGATCTTGAGTTGGTACAGTGATTTCTTCTTCGACATTAGAAGACGAGACCGTCTCTTCATCTACAACGACTTCAGAGACCGGATCGGATTCAAGTCCAATACTTTCACTACTTTCTTCGACTACACTGATGTCTGATGATACTGGAATAACCAATGTAGAATTCAGTAATATTAGATCGGACGCCATATTGTTAGCTGCTTTAATCGCACCTACAGTCGTGTCAAATTTTTTAGCAATTCGCGTCAATGTATCACCTGAACTTACTTTGTAATTGGTAGTAGCTACATTGAATGCTGTCGGCTGGTAAGTATCTGCTACTTGCGCTTGTATAACTTCGGTACTTCCTTCGACTGGTATTCTAATCTCTTGACCAATGCTCAAGACAGATTTTTCACTCAGATCATTTGCAGCATATATGTCATTCAGAGACACGTTCTTTCTCCGAGATATAGCCCATAAATTGTCGCCTTTCTGAATCGTATATAATTCGTAGGAAGGACCAGCTACATCAATAATTGTATTTACATCAGCAATTGATGTAATTTCCTCATTCTCACCGTCTACATTGTTGCTCGGTCTTGTTGGTTCGACTCTGCTGTTTGTATCGGAAGTATCAAAGTCAATATCGGCATTAAAGGATGCATCAATTGTGGAATCAGCATCAACCGAATCTCTAGATGGAACTAAATCAAGATCAGATTGCTGCTGCGAATCAAAGGTTTCTTGTTGCAGATACGTTTTCGTTGGAGGTTGCCGAGTGCTGCATCCAGATTGTATGATGATAACTGCAATGACACATAAGTGCAACGATAGGACGACACCGAATATTTTTGAAACTTTCATGATATTAATTAGAAATTAGAATATTCTACAGGTTTATTGACAACTAAATCATTCTTCAAACCTAAAACTGTAGAAATGAACAATTCTCCTCGCTCAGCATACGATTTAAATTGATCAAAACTAGAAAACCCAGGACTGAGTAAAACAACCGCTGGAGGATTCATAAGAGCAGATCGAGTAGCGGCTAGGACTGCTTGCTCAAAATCAACGTTACATGTTACATTAGAATGAAACCGATGTAACGCCTCGGATAATTCATTAGTTACTTCTCCGTATGTGAATATAGCCTCTGCTTTGGATGCTCCTGCAGATGCAAAGGCCGAAACATCTCCTCCCTTATTTGCACCACCACAAATCCAATAAATTGGTCTTGGCACCGAATCAAGTGCAGCTAAAGCTGCGCTAAAATTCGTTGCTTTCGAATCATCCCAAAAACTTACACCCTCCCATTCAATGATTTTGGACAAGCGATGAGGTGCTAACTTGAATTGATTAGCAGTTTCAATTAATACTTTTCTAGGCAGTTCCAAATACTCCCAAAGCTGTGCGGCTAGATGCAAATTATTGATTTGTGGATGATGAGAAAAAGGTGATTTTTTCGAAAGATTAGCTGCTAAAACTGGTTCACAAACAATTCCTAAGCTTTTAAAATTAGAATCCATGGCAATGACTGACTCTCCAACAACAGCATGCCCACCCTTTTTAAGACAGTCTAACAAATTAGACTTAGCCGCAAAATAAGATTGTAAGGAAGTATGCCTGTCGAGGTGGTCTTCAGCAAAATTCGTCCACACAAGACCATCTAATTCTATGCCTAAATTTAATTCTGCTTGGAATGAACTTATTTCACATATCGCCCACGTATTTTCACAATTTTCATGCTGTATACAATGTTCACTTAAAGGCTGTCCAATGTTCCCAGCTGTCACAGCTTCTACTCCGAGTGCATTAAGAGCTGATTTCAACAAGCTTACTACTGTAGTTTTACCATTAGTACCTGTAACACCAATTACTTTTCCTCTCCACTGAGAAATAGCAAATCCAAGCTCCCCGAAACAAGGACTACCAAAATTTTTCACGATACTTAACCATCGATGTTCCTTAGGAAAACCTGGACTAAAAACAAATATATCGAATTTCTTAGCCTCATTTTCAGTGAACCGTGTACTGTCACCCTGCCCACCTTCGTCATATATAAAGTAATCTAAACCCTTTTCTGAACAAAGCTTGGCAGCAGCGATCCCACTTTTTCCTGCCCCAAAGATCGCCACGCTTTGGCATCGTAAATCTACTTCTGGACAACAAAGATTCAAATTTTAGCGAAGTTTTAAAGTAGCTAGTCCAGCCATTGCAAAGATGAGAGATAAAATCCAAAAACGAATGACTACTTTGTTTTCATGCCATCCCTTTAATTCAAAATGATGATGGATCGGAGACATTTTAAATATTCGTTTTCCACGTAGTTTATAAGATCCAACTTGTAAAATAACTGAAGTAGCTTCAATGACAAATATACCGCCCACAATTACGAGAGTTAGTGGTTGGTGTATCATAAAAGCTATAATGCCAATCAACCCTCCTAATGCTAATGATCCAGTATCACCCATAAATAATTCAGCTGGATGGGAATTATACCACAGAAATGCCAAACTAGAGCCCAGCAATGCGGCACAAATAATAGTCAACTCACCAGTTCCTGGAATAAAGCTAATGAATAGGTAATCTGCAATAATTGCATTACCAGCAGCGTATGCCATTATAGCGTAGGCTAATACAACTGTAACAGTGCATCCGATCGCTAGTCCATCAATGCCATCGGTCAAATTAATTGCATTACTTGCTCCTGATAGAATCAAAAATAAAAATGGAGTTAACACCCACAAAGGCATTTCACTAATTACTAGATTTTTATAAAATGGTATCCATAGTTCTCGCGCCTTAAGTGCAGTATCAGGGAAACTTAAAAGCATAAGTAAGGCAAAGATGGTTAGGCATGCTTGACCAATCAACTTATAACGACCCAGTAAACCAACACTACTAGCTTTCGAAATTTTCAGATAATCATCACAAAAACCGATAATTGTAAGTCCCCAGTAAACCATGAGAGCGGTATACACATAAATATTAGGCCGAGCCCATAAAACTACACTTAATGTAACTGATATAGATATCATCAAACCACCCATTGTAGGAGTCCGTGCCTTAGAAGCGTGTAGTGCTGCTAAATCTCCAACTTCATCAATGCCCCTTAGCGATTGCTTTGCACTAAGGCGCCTTAGCAGAGCTAATAAAAAGGGCCCAATTAAAAAACCAATACCCATAGAGGTTAATCCAGCAAAAGCAGCACGAAGAGTTATATAACGGAATAGGCGAAGAGGGCCATAATAGGCTTCAAAATCAGCAAGATAACTTAACATTTATAGGTTGGATAAAGATGGACTGAAATTATCAGGAAGCAATGTTTCAAGTTCATATATTCGACTACCCTTAAGAAAGAGCGCACCATCAAATTCAGCAATATCAGATTTCAATTTATTCACTGAATCCTCACAACGAATTTGATCCAATGAGCACCCAGATTCCTTAGCTCCCAAACAATACTGGCTCGTTAATTTAGCGGGACCAACGAACCATAAACGATCCACGGAATTTAATTTCAACGCCCTTCCTACAGAACGATGAAATTGATTAGCCTGTAAACCAAGCTCATTCATCGCACCGATGACATATCCGCGAGCGACTTCACCAACGTTAGTCTGTTTAAATGCTTCAAGTGAGTCCATCATCGAGCTAGGATTAGCATTATAGCAATCAATATAAAAAATTTGCTTTGCATTTCTCCACACAAACCCACGATTAGAACTTGGCCGCCACAGGGCTATCCTTTGCTGAATTTTTTCTAATTCGATTCCAAAGTTTAATGCTGCAACAATTGCAAGTGCACAATTAGTGCGGACTCCACGACTAGAACTCGCAATTTCAAAATTCATATTAAATAGTCGAATACCATCAGTAGTATAGGTGTAGCGAATAACTTTTCCTACCTCATCAGGAAGACTTGCTGCATCATTGGCTACTACAATTGATTGCTTTGCAAAGCAGCGGTAAGATGGATACTTAAAAACTTCTTCAGTAACAATCAATGGGGCATTTGGTTGTGCAAGACGAACAAGATGGGCTTTCTCTTCAGCAATATTTTCCAATGATTGGAGTAATTCTAAATGCGCAGGACCAATGTGAGTTACTAGAACTAAATCAGCCTTAATCATCTGTCCCAGATGCACCATTTCACCGGGCTGATTTATTCCTGCTTCAATAACAGCGTACCTCTTATCCTTATTCAAACCAAAGAGAGTCATCGGCACTCCAATTCGATTATTACAATTTCCATCAGTAGCATGCGTTTCTGATGTACCCAATAGTATACGTAAAATCTCTTTTGTTGTAGTCTTGCCACAACTACCTGTAATTGCGGCTAGTTTTCCATCAAACTCAATACGTTTTGCAGCACCAATTGCCTGCATCGCTAAAAGAGAATCTTTAACAATTAACTGTGGTATTGAATGGTTCGTGACGCGTTCAGCTAGTATACAACTAGCACCAATTTCTATTGCCTCATCTATAAAACTATGACCATCTCGTGCAGTAATATTCAACGCTACAAAACAATCACCCTTTTTAAGTAAACGAGTATCAAAACAAAACTCTCTAATTTTTTTGGGAAGCCTATTATTTTTCCAAGCGCCATTTGTCCATGAAGCGAGATTTATCGAATCAAATCCTGCCATGATTAATCATCTACTTTAAAAGACTTTAAATGAAGTAGCTCGCGAGCCACTTGGCGATCATCAAAAGGAATAACAGTACCATCAAATTCCTGATAAGTTTCATGCCCTTTACCAGCAATTAGAACACAATCGCCAGATTTTGCACAATCCAAGGCAAGTGATATTGCTCGCTTGCGGTCCGGTATGTAATTAACTGATTGATATGTTTTTTTGGATCTAGCCATAAAACCCATATCAGAAAAAATTTGATCTATCGATTCAGAGCGAGGATTGTCTGCAGTTACGAATGCTTGCGATGATCCTTCCAAAACAGCAGTCAACATCGGCAAACGCTTAGATCGATCACGATCCCCACCACATCCAAAAACTACTATAACAGATCCTTTAGTTATTTCACTTAGCATAGCACAAGCATGCTTAAGAGCATCATCAGTATGGGCGTAATCAATAATTACATTAAAATCCTGACCTGCATCAATTCGTTCCATACGCCCAGGTATTCCAGAGAACTTACTGAGCTTTGATAAAGCATGCTGAAAATCATACCCCTTGTAATAAAGAACAGCTAATGCTGCTAAAAGGTTACTGACATTATATCGTCCTAATAATGGTGATTCAACGTTGGTTTTACCTTCAGGCCAAACCAAATCAAATATTGTTCGATCCTCTAGTAGCTTTATATTTTCTGCATATATATATGCATCTTTGTTGAAACCAAAACTTAATATCTCCATACAGTCGCCCAGTTCATTAATTAAACGCTGGCCGTATGTACAATCCTGATTCACAACTGCAACTTTTGGTCCTGTCCTATTTGTTGAGTCAATAAAAAGCTTCTTCTTAACCTCGTAATAAGACTCCATAGACTGATGATAATCCATATGGTCTTGAGTAAGATTAAGAAAAACAGCTATGTCTAGGTTCAGATCATATACCCGCTTTTGATCAATACCGTGAGAGCTAATTTCCATAACTGCATCTTTACATCCATTCTGCACCATCTGAGCAAGTAGAGCATATACGTCAACAGATTCTGGAGTCGTCTTAAAAGAAGGTAGAATTCTACCTCCAAGATCGTAACGAACTGTGCCTAATAAACCAACTGCTTCTTTACCACTAAGAAAATATTGAAGTAACATGGAAACAGTTGTTTTTCCATTTGTTCCAGTTATACCTGTTACGATAAGTTCATCATCTGGATTCTTATAAAACTGCTTTGCTACCATAGCTAAGGTAACACGAACATTTTCAACTTGAATATAATCAATAGGTAAATACTCGCTAGCACTTTGCTCAGATATAATAGCAACTGCTCCACGATCCACCGCTTCTTCAATGTAATAATTACCGTTATGGCGTTCGCCTTCAATGGCAAAGAAAAGAGCGCCTGGAACTACGCGTCGGCTATCTGTAATCAAGCATGTTACCAATTTTGATCCGTCACCATTAAACTCTAATACATCATTTCCCTGAATTAATTCTTTAACATTTCTTAACATAGCTTGCTTACTGTAAGCCCCTTCAGAGCTTAGATAATTTCCACAAAATTGTGTATTTTTGTCCAAGCAATTGCCAAGTAAAGTACTAATTTGCAACTCTGCCAATCCTACCATTAAATTATTTGTTTAAGGCTAGAGATGGGGGTTGCTTATCCGCTCGAATACCTATGTATGCTATACACGCTTCAGCAATATTCTTGAAGGCAGGTCCACATATTTTTCCTCCTGATGCCCGCACTCCCTTAGGATGATCGACAACAACTGTAATCACTAGTTCTGGATTGGATGCAGGCAGAAATCCGCTAAAGGATACAATATGTTGGGACTCAGAATAACGTCCATCAACGATCTTTTGAGTCGTTCCAGTTTTGCCGGCTACTGTATATTTATTCATCCTAGCATAGTGACGCGCCGTTCCTAACTCGACTACATCGCTTAGCATCGAAGCTACTGTTTCAGCTGTTTTAGTAGAAATAACTCGACGCTTTGGGCGGGGGCTGAACCGAACTACTTCGTAGCCACTAGAGTCAAAAATTCGCTCCACGAATAAAGGTTCCATTAATACTCCGAAATTAGCTATCACAGACATCGCACAATGTACTTGTAATGGTGTAGCGCTTACTGCGTGCCCAATTGGTAATCGCGTGATTGTAAGTCTATCCCAATTATTAACAGGGTGCAAAACCCCAGTGCTCTCAC
>JAKVCN010000048.1 GCA_022448585.1 Puniceicoccaceae bacterium
TTTCTGTGTAAGTGCATTTACTGCAAAAATTCCTGCGGAAGTTGCTGCGATGGTAGATGAGATTCACGTGCCTACCAGCTCGGGTATAGCTCAGGATCATGAGATCTAGATTGTAAGTATAATTTTTTGATTCTTTTAGCTATTTAGAATCTGTGCATACGTTTATTAGTGTCTCAATACTCTCTATTAGATCAACTATGATGTTGCGAGGTGGATCAGTTTTTTCGGATAGTATTATATGATGAATAATTTTACATCTGTTTTTTTAATATTTCTTTTGCCAGTAACTATCATGGACGCAGAAAAAATTCGCGCAGGGTTAAATCCAGAAAAATGGGCATTAGTTTGGGCGGATGAATTTGATTATACGGGGGATCCCGACCCTATGTCTTGGGGCTATGACCTTGGATACCTGACCTATAATGAAGAATTACAAAAGTATACGCAGAGTCGCAAAAATTCTCGCGTTGAAAATGGCTCTTTATTTATTCAGGCGCATTTAGAGGCAACTACTCAAAAAGAGTTTCAAGAAATTGCGAAAATTTTGCGCAGCTTTAACGCAAAGCCAGAACTGCTCGAGCAACAATCTGTAACTTCAGCTCGACTAGTTACGCGTGGTAAAAGAGAGTTTACGCATGCCCGTGTTGAAGTGCGCGCTCGATTCTCAACCGGTCTTGGTACCTGGCCAGCGATCTGGCTATTGGGTGATGAGACAAAAAACCCATGGCCAGTTTGTGGTGAGATGGATATTATGGAGCACGTGGGATTTCAGCCGAATTTGGTTCATTCTGCAGTGCATACAAAAGTGTCAAACTTTATGAATCACAAAGGAGCAAAGAAAACGCTGCCGGTTGAAGATGTTGCCGGTGATTTTCACGTGTACTCAGTCGAGTGGGATGGCGCTCAAATTCGTTTTTACATTGATGATAACTGCTACCACATTTTGGAGAAGGGCGATCGCGCGAATGATGACTGGCCATTTACCCAAGATGACGCCTACTACCTAATTTTAAATATCGCAATAGGTGGAAGCTGGGGAGGCCTAGGGGGTGTGGACCTAACTGTATTTCCGCAGCACATGGAAATTGATTATGTGCGAGTTTTTGAAGCCATCAATTGAAACGATCCCATAAAATTATAAGATAGTACGATCAATAATTCTCCATTGTGCTTCTGTCTAAGTGCTATTTGTCACTTACTTATCAATAAACAATAGCGCTGACCTTTTACTATTAGTCTGCCATCAATGTTTATTAGCCAACAAAAAGTTTAAACCTGACTCGCTCGCGTAACTGCAAGTTCTGCTTGAATTTCTTCGGTTTGCTTTTGTGATAATGGGTAGAAAAGTAGAAGGAGTCCATTTGCCAGTGCTAGTGCTCCAGGCAAGATGCAGAAGATGATTCGAATGCCTAATAGTGCTTCGTCAGTCTGTTCTTGGTTGGCAATATAACCATACCCAGCTAACAGAAATCCTGCAGAGCTTCCAGCAATTGTAATGCCCATCTTCTGAGCAAACTGCGCGGCGGAAAAGACTAGTCCTGTCGCGCGTCGACCATACTTCCATTCACCGTAATCTGCCACATCTGTGTATAGCGCCCATACAATCGCGGGCGTAGGACCAGCGATAAAACTGCAGAAAAGATTAAGCGTAAATAAAGTGGTCGTTGCCTCCGGAGGGACTATGAAAAAGATAAATATACCGATCGCATTGATTATAGTTAATGCAGTTAGCGCAAATTTCTTGGTAAAATGGCTCAGAACCATTTTGGTCATATAACAACCAGCAATAAAGGCGATGGTGCCAGTTGATAGGAAGAGTGTGGTGATATCCATCCATAAGAATACTTTCTGTGACCCCCAACCTAAATAATATTCACAGTAGTGAATAGTCACGGATCCTCTTAAAACCACGTTAGTCAGAGTTAATATTCCTGCTACGAACATTATGATCCAAGGTTTATTCTTAATTAAAAATAAGAGGTCCTCTTTAATGGTAACTTTATTCGCATCATTTTGCGCAGTAATTCTCTCTCTGGTTGTTTTATAACATATATAAAAACAAAGAATGGATATTATGCCAAATAGCCCCATTGTTAATTGAAAACCAAGTGCTTCGTCTTCCTTACCCAAGAGTTCAACTAGTGGACGAACGGTTAAAAAGATTAAAAATCCCCCACCAAATGCCCCAAGAAATCGAAAACGTCCAAGCTCTTGTCGGTCCTCAGCATCCGCGCTAATCACTCCCATCATCGCTGAGTAGGGAACATTTATTGCCGTATACACCATTTTAAATAAAATGAAGGTTGCATAGGCATAGATTAACTTAAGACTAGGATCGTTAAGGAACTCAAAATTAGCGAATATAAGCCACCCAGTTAATCCGTAGGGAATAGCAAACCAAAGTAAGTAGGGTCGATATTTGCCGTTCTTTGTATTCGTGCGGTCTGCTATTGCCCCCATCAAGGGGTCATTGATTGCGTCCCATAGGTTTGCTACAAGAAACATTGTACCCATTGCTGCTGGGTTTAATCCGAAAATGTCCGTATAATAATAAACTAAAAATACTTCAAAAAATTTGAAGTATAAATTTGATGCGGTGTCTCCTAATCCATAGCCGATCTTTTCACCAGTAGAGAGTTTAAGTTGATTCATAAATGCGTATTACAGTATGTTTCACTTTGTAATGTGTTAAACAGCAGTAGTTCTCGATGCTTATAATGAACTGCTATTTTTCAGTGGCGTTAGAGTAAATGGAGCAGTGAGATTAAAGATTAATACTAAATAACTAAGCTCCTACCTTATGGGTAAACTTTAAAATTCTTATCAGAAACACTTATCTCATCGAAGTACAATTGCGGTGTCGAGAAGTTAAACAAAGAAAGGACCATTCCGCGCGCTATGGTCCTTTTGGAGTTGGGGATTGTAACAAATGCAAATTGGCAAACCTGCTTAGTCCCAGATCCACTAGTTGCTTCTAAAAGTGAATCTTCTGCAAAATTAGATGCGTTAAAGTGGGAGGCTTGCGCCTCACTAAGAACCCACATTTTGAGCTGAATTTTTTTACGTTTCCCAGGTGTTGGTAAATTCTCCAGTTTCCACAGGACCAAATAGTTTTGGAATGCTTCGCACGCAGCTCCTATATCCACCTTTGCAACTTTATGTCCTGCCCCAATCATTCCATAGTTAGAACCCCATCTTTTTGGACAAATCGCAAAGATCGCGTTTTTTGGAGTTGGAGGCTCTTCGCTAGGAGCGCTTAATAAGACACCAATGACTGAGTCTTTATGAAGAGATCCAGAATTAAAGCGGAATTGTCCGTAGACATCTCCAGAGTAAGTTGCATCGATTTGTCTCATAACGACAGCTCTTCCGATGCTTTTGGCTTTCCTTTCTCCACGTAGCTGTATGGATCCTCCTGCAGACGATAAAGAGTCGATGCTCAAATCGTCACTGCTGTAGCGAGCGCTACCAGCAACTGTTTGCCAGGTACTCATCCAGCCCCTGCTATCAGCCCCTGCACGAGCACCAAGACTTCCGATATCGCAACCAGATACGGCTGTCATGTCGAAGCTTTCAGCTATTTCTGCCTGGCTTTGGTGGAAACCTAGCAGAAGCGCTGTAAAATTTAACAACGAAAATAACTTACAGCAGTGGGGCATAATTATGTTTGATTAGTTTGCTTATTTATTAACAATCATAGCTTAAAATTTCTTACACAAGCAAATTGTACCCGAGTGCTTTGACTTCTGTTTTTATTTTAATCAGCCCATTTATGAGAAATTATATAGTCTTAATTTTACTGGCTAGTATAACTATACCTTTGTATGCTGAGGAGTATCCAAGTGTGAATGATGATAATAATGTCGACACTGCAGTGATAGCAGTTGCTAGCTCGACCGATTTGGATGAAGAAGAGATTTATATTCTCTCCGATTTTGAAGTGAGTGCTTCCGATGATCAGGGATATTTCTCTGCTAACAGTAACTCTGCAACACGCACAAACTCACTTGTCAAAAACACCCCAATTACGATGTCGATCGTCAATGAAGAATTACTCTCTGACTTAGGTATTCAGTCCAACGAAGATTTGGCAGCAGTTGTATCTGGTATTGATACTGATCCGGATGGATTTAGTCTCGATCGCCTTCGTATTCGCGGCTTTCGTGCCAGTGTTTCTCGTTATGATTATTTTCCGCGTACTGTTCCCCGTGATGGATACAATGTAAATCGGGTAGATATTATCAAGGGCGCGAATAGTTTGATATTTGGCCAAGCATCCCCAGGTGGTTCAATTAACACGATTCCATATATCGCTAATTTTGCCAAAAATGCTGCAGTTGCTAGTTATACAAGCGGAAACAAAGATTTTAGCCGTAAAGAGCTAACAATTAATAAAATTATCAATGATCAATTAGCCATTAAATACATGGCAGTCGATCTCACCCAAGGGTATAATCATCCGTACAAAAAGTTTGGGTATAAAGGCGATACAGTAGCTGTTACCTTCAAACCAAACCCAAAAACTAATCTGCAACTACACTTTGAAAATGTGGATACAGAAGCGTACTTTCCAGTTCGGGCATTAAAGGATAACACAAAAAGAGATGACGATAATTATACTTTTAGTAAAACAGGTACCGTAATTGATGCTAAGAGGATTAATAATAAATGGGTTAGCTTTTTAGATACTGCTGGCGATATGGCTACCGAAGCCGTACCAACCGTAGGGGATTACTCGAATTGGAATACATGGAACACAAATAGCGCACTCCCTAATGGGGTACCAATTTATGGAGCACCATCAGGAACTCAAACCGACTATCAAGGTATATTAAGCCGTTGGGAATATAATGTGCCGTACACCCCTGATTATGTGGAATACTTATCAGATACAGTTACAAATCACATAATTACTAATAGTGCCAATATAAGTAGCAGAGCTGATATTGCGGCGCTTTATGAGGGTATCAATGCTAGCAATTATGGATCGATCGGCGGACCAGATAAGAAGAATGATCGTGATGGTCACTTCTACACTGCTAAGCTTCAGCATATTATAAATGATGACTTAGAAATTGAGATTTCTGTTAATAATCAAGAAGTAGAAGGCAATGGACTTAGTCGTGACAGCTATGGCGCAGGAACTGTGAGCCAACATTTTAATTTATTATATCAAGATGATCCGAAGACATCTTACAATTTAGAAGACCCATTCATTCGAACTTATTGGACAAAGAGTCATTGGGAAACAGAGCGAGACGGTATAAAGGCTACGTTTATTTACGACGGCTCATTTCCTACTAAGTTTGGGCAACATAAATTAGTAGGTGGAGTCGACTCAGATGTAGATAAAAAGTATGCTCAAGAATATGATATGATTCCTAGTGGAGCATTTGAAGTGATGCAATTTTTGGGTGGTCCTGAAGGTTCCTACGCTGCCCTTGATCGAGCTGATAATAACAGATTTTCTTCTGCACAAAGAAGTTATGAATATTTTAAGCTTAGCGAGGGATTCGATGCTAACGTGCCAGGTATAAGTTTTGATTTTGTGCGTAATTCCAATGTGAATTTGCTGCCACTAGTAGGCGACGTTGCACTAACAAATGGTCAGAATCCCTCTCAACAATGGCGAGTTCGCCAACTTAGGGCAGGTCCGATTGATTCATACCTTTCGTTTTACAAATTCCCTGGGCAACTTGCTGATTCACCCAATGGATTTGGTATTAAGCAAATTCCATTAGGCATCGATCCAGAAACTGGTAATTTAGTCGCAGCTGTAAATTTGCCGCAAGCTGAAGTTCCAATGGAAGACAGGGGGGGCGTCCCTTTATTAACCACTGCATATCGTGACCCTGCGACAAGTCTTCCGTTAGACAATGATTATGCACTCTATAATTATGATGCTGAAAATGATACTTACCGCGTATATGACCCAAGTGATTCGCTATGGGCTTTGAAACAAGTGCAGCGCTCTGAAGTAAATACATTTAGTCAATGGTTTGCTTTACAAAGTGAATTCTTTAATGGACGTTTACATACATTACTAGGTGCTCGATACGATGCGATTGATCTGAAATCTAGCCTTCGAAAAGTGGTTGTTCATGGTTATGATAATTTAGACGATCCTACTGACGATATCCATAATAATAAGGAAGCAAAAACTTATCATCAAGTCAGCCCATCGCTGGGTTTATTGTATTGGATCAATCCTTCATGGGGTGTCTTTGCGAATTATGCCGAATCGATTGAGTCCCCTAGAGGTACACAACGCACACCGATTGGAGAAATCGCACCTCCTGAGTACGGTAAGGGAATTGAGGGTGGCTTTCGTTTTAGTTTACCTGGCAAGAAGATAGATGGGCAAATCGTCTATTATGAAATAGAAAAAGAAAATGATGATGAGTTTGCTTACACTACTGCTATGCTAAGCACTATTTATCCCTACAGTAAGTATGGAGCTCCCAATGGTGATTTAGAAGGTGAATATAGTTATTTGTACTATGCACCTAATGAGGGTAACAGTTTCACTCCTAGTTTAAGGCAAAGTATGATGGCGGGACGCCGCTCAGTTGGTGATGTAACTCTATCGAAGGGAGTAGAATTTGATGTTACTTATAATCCTAGTAAAGCGTTAACATTTATTGCTTCCTATAACTGTACTCTTGATAATTCTATTGTTGGTTTGCACCCATCGATTACTCCCGAAAAGCAGCTGCAGTATTTCTATGAAGGCGACCAGCTCCCCGGTCGACCGAAGCAGCGCGCGAACTTTACTGCACGGTATAAGTTCTTAGATGGTCCATTAAGAAATTTAGCAATTGGTGTAAACCAAACATGGCGCTCCCCAAGCATGGTGACTTTCTTTAATTTCTTAGATGAAAACGGAGTTATCGAGAGTCAGCACCCGCTCAAACTTGGTCATGAATATTCAACTAATTTATTTATGAATTACTCCTTCAAATTAAAGGGATCGAGTAAACCTCCTAATGTTAGCCTAGGATTAAATATTTATAATATTTCGAATAACCGAGATCTTATTAATCGAGGTAATTATGCCTTCTACAGAGAAGGACGCTCAGTTCGCTTTATGACAAAAATCGCTTTTTAGCGCTTATCCAAAAGTTAATAATCATTATTTTAAAATCAGTACTACATATAAAAAGTATTCTCATTACAGGCTTGTTACTTTGCGCTTTTGGTGGATTTGATTTATATGCGAAAACATCTTATAATTTTATATTGGTCCTTACGGATGATCAGGGCTGGTCTAGCTTATCAGCGCCCATGGATAAGTCTCTTCCAGAGGCGAAGAGCGATTTTCATTACACCCCCAACATAGATGCCTTGCTCGAGCGTGGTATGCGCTTTAGTCACGGCTACGCATCTGCTCCGGTATGCTCACCAACTCGTTATAGCGTACAATTTGGGAAGTCACCGGCGCGCCTTCGTTACACAAGAGTTTTAGGAGACAATGGAGCTGACCATAATCAAGTAAGCATCCCTCAGTTGCTTAAAGCAGTAGATCCAGATTATCGCTGCGCGCATTTTGGTAAATGGCATATTAGCGCAGATCCTGAGCGTTATGGTTATGATGCACATGATGGGCGCACGACTAACAAAGAGGGCGGATTCACTATGAGAGACCACGATCGCGAGTGGGGAGGCTATGTAGAAGAAGACCCAAAAAGAGTCGATTCATTGACAGCTCGAGCTATCGATTTCATGCAAGGTTCAATCAAAAATAAGAAGCCTTTTTTTGTTCAAATTTCCCACTATGCATTGCACTCCGATTTAGTCTATTCAGAGGATACTTTTGCGACTACGTCACTACGTGAGGTTGGACAGTTGCACCATAACCGCGCTTACGCTGCAATGGTTGCAGATTTAGACCGCTCCATAGGGAGGTTATTAGAGGCATTTGATACTATGGATTTAGCTGAAAATACTTATTTAATCTTTACCTCAGATAATGGCGGTATGCCCTGTCTGCCGATGCAGATAAATAAAGGTGCGCCTTATGCAAAGGGGCTTAACTCGCCGCTACTGCGAGGCAAGTGGGATCTAACTGAAGGCGGCATCCGTGTGCCGTTTGCGGTAATGGGTCCAAAAATTAAACCTGGCGACCAGAGTGATACACCTGTTATTAGTTATGACTTGCTACCCACAATTGCTGAGTTAGCAGGATTTACAGAGGCGCTTCCTAAAAATTTGGATGGACGTAGTTTCGCTGCGGTTCTTAACAATTCTGATACTTTAATTACTCGTCCTAAAGAGGGTCTTGTTTTTCACTTTCCGCATTACAACATAGTTGGAATAAATGAGCCCCATTCGGCGATTCGCATAGGTGACTATAAGTTGCTGCGTTTTTATTCGTCAGGACGCGAATTATTGTTTGACGTTGTTAATGATCCTGGGGAGAGCACTGATTTATCGATTGAAAAGTCTGTTCTTAAAGCGCATATGGGCGCCGCTTTAGATCTATATTTAGAACAAGTTAATGCTGAAAAGCCAGAGGATAGTAATAGCTGGAAAAAAGGTAATTTTGGTGGAGTTAAGACGCGCTTTTTTGAGCGCTATGATAATTAATACTTATTATGTTAGTTACTCGTATAGCAGCGCTCAAATGGTTACTTACTAAAAGCTTATTTTTTGCTTTTTTACTTTGTGCACATAGCTCCGAGCCAAGGCCTAATCTTATATTGATATATGTAGACGATATGGGATATGGTGACTTAGGTTGCTATGGTGGTGACTTAGTAGAAACACCTAACATTGATTCGCTTGCAGAGACTGGGATATGTTTTACCCAAGGCTACAGCATAAGCCCTGTCTGTGGTCCAAGTCGAGTTGGCTTACTTACTGGGATGCAACCTAGCCGTATTGGAGTCTATTGGAATCCAGATATGGGTTCAGTCCGTGTGCCTAGTGGACATCAGCTACTTTCAGAGTTAATGAAGAGTGTTGGTTATACTACAGCACTAGTAGGTAAGTGGAATTTAAACAACCCTTCTTGGAACCCAATGCCAGCTAAGCGATATTTTGATTATGTATATGATGAAATGGTTTGGGAGGGCGATTATTGGCCGAACAACAAAGGAGCCTATCACGGTGTAGAAGATGGTAAGTATGGCAGTAGTAAAACAAATGACATCTGGGGTCCTTTGAAAGAAGGTGACGAATATTTGACAGATCGCTTATCACGACACGCATGCGAATTTGTAAGTGTTCAGAGCAATCAGAATCCTTTCTTTCTATATTTATCCTACAATGCTCCGCATAGTCCGCTTCAAGGTAAGAGCGAGCACCTATCGAATTTATCGCACATAGCGAGTGAGCCTCTGTGCCTTTACGCCTCTATGTTACTTTCGATCGATGAGGGAGTTGGAGATTTATTGGATACACTTGAGGATTATGCAATTAGAGAAGACACAGTCATCTTATTTGTAAGTGATAATGGACCAGCGCGAACGACTTTTAAAGGTATGCCGAAGCACTGGCAGCGCGGAGAGATGCTTGGTAGCACCGCTGGTCTTCGAGGATACAAAGGTACATTTTATGAGGGCGGCATACGTGTTCCTTTTATTTTAAGTTGGCCGCGTAAGATTAATACTACAATTAAGACCAGCTATCCAGTAACTACCTTAGATATTATGCCCACATTGAGTAGTCTTGCCGGCGCATGTCTAGATAATCAGCATGCAGTTGACGGACTAGATTTAAGCCCGATTATTGCGAAGGCATCAAAAATTACGGAGTCAAGGACTCTACTATGGTTTGCTGGCTCCTCTGGTGCGGTTCGCAGAGGAGATTGGAAGCTTGTCTATAATAGGCAAGGCGAGCGAGAATTGTTTAATCTTCGAACTGATCCAATGGAGCAAGAAAATCAAAGTGCTTCCAATCGTGAAATACTCGACCAAATGTCTAAGTATTACTCCTATTGGGCGCAGCAAGTGCCACCCCCTGTGACACCACGCTAATGAGTAGCGGATAGTATAAATTATTTGGTATACAAACTACTTTTCCTAAATTTGGTTAGTAAATTGCATTAAATTGCTATAGTGTTTGACTCTATAATAGCCCCTCAATAATGGTTTCATTAGTCAGCAGGCGTCTATGATATGTTGCACATAAGTACCCCTCACTTTAGTAGTTTTTATTCTCTAACTTTATGCTCAAATATAATAATCTACTGTTGCTTGCATTCGTTTTCAATTTTTTTGGATTAATTGGAAAACCTAATTTTGCGCAAATAGTCAGTGCATCTACTGCTGAAAAACAACCAGATATAGTCTTCATTTTACTAGATGACCTTCGCTGGGACGCCTTATCCTGTATGGATCATCCATATGTTAAGACTCCTCATATTGATTCTCTACGCGAGCAGGGCGTTTTGATGGAAAATGCATTTGTGACAACCTCAATTTGCTGTCCATCTAGAGCTACATTTGTGACTGGAACCTATGCCAATCAACACGGTGTTATTGACAACGAGACTTCTGAATATAACCCTGAAGTAACTCCTCCATTAACCAAGCAACTTCAAGCATCTGGTTACACTACTGCATGGATCGGGAAATGGCACATGGGAGATCACGCCATGCCTCGCAAGTACTTTGATTATTGGCTGAGTTTTAAAGGTCAGGGAGTGTACCATGATCCAAAGTTTAACATTAACGGTAATGTGGTTTCATTTAAGGGCTACACAACTGATTTACTGACAGATAAAACGATTGAATTTATCGAACAGCATTCACTCGAAAAACCGTATTTTGTAGCGCTATCGCATAAAGCTGTACACGAGCCATTTAAACCTGCTCCTCGCCACAAAGATGCATTTGGAGAGGGTCGATCACTGCCGGAACCGCTTAGTTGGGTGGATAATTTTGAAAATAAACCAGAATGGATGCGTCGGCAGCAAATTAGAGATTATCGTTGGGAGTGGCGTACACGAGAGCTAGAGAAGGACCAAGTACCTGAATCAATTGCCATCAAACCATGGCAACGAAATACGAAGTATGTGAAGCAGCTTCGCTGTGTTTCCGCTGTTGATGATGGGGTGGGTCGACTGATTTCCACTCTAAAAAAGCGCGGTACTTTAGACAACACATTGATTGTCTTTACTAGTGATAATGGCTATTTTCATATGGAGCATCGCCGCTGGGATAAGCGCTTGGCTTATGAGGAAAGCCTACGCATACCAATGATTATCGTGTATCCTAATAAAATTAAGCCGGCTACTTCAGTCGCTGGATTAGTGACTAATTTAGATTTTGCACCTACAGTGCTCGATTATGCAGGTGTTTCAGTACCAGAAATTATGCAAGGCCTATCAATGCGCCCTTTATTTGAGCAAGAAAACACGCAGTGGCGAAGGAGTATTTTTTATGAGTATTGGATGGATTTAGTGCACTCCATCCCGACTATGGTAGCTGTTCGTACCGATCGCTACAAGCTCATCTGTTACCCTGATATAGATGATAAAGATGAACTCTATGACCTACATAACGACCCGTACGAAATATATAATTTAGCTGGATTAAATGCTCACAAAGCACTCCACGATGAAATGCTTCATTTGCTAGATGAACAAATTATTGAATCTGGCTGGCGCGTAGATGTATTTCCTAAGAATTTACCTCGCTACCGCTCGAAGCAAGGAACGATCTGTGACTTTTCTGTGTTAGATGGTAAGCTTCAAGATGCTTCCAATTCAGATATTCATGTTATTGATAAAGATTGTTCATTTAGCAATAACTCTATGGTCTTTGATGGGAAGGGCAGTGGATTGAAATTCGGTTATGACCCTAAGATTGATCCCGCTTCTTGGCCTTATTCTATTGAACTTAGTTTTAAAGCAGATGCAGATGGTGTACTCGTAACTCATGCAGGACCTAATTCAGGATATAAAATATTTATTCAAGATGGACGTTTAGGAATATCAGTTTTGTGTCGTACTTGGATCGCAACTCGAACAACTATTGATGCGAATACTAATAGTTTAGGTGCTTGGTCTAAGCTAAGAGCAGTAATTGATTACAATAGATTATCACTCTACTTAAATGATGAATGTGTGGACAGTGTGGCACTGCCTCAACCATTCAAGGCTCCAGTTAAAAGACCATTAGTTTTAGGTGCAGGAGCAGCACAGATCGTAAATGAAAAAATTCCAAATTTTGCTTTTAAGGGTGCTATCAAGCGCGTACAGATAACGCGTTAAACTATATTTCAGTATTATATGACTTGGATTATATAGAGTAGAGCTTTTAAAGAGACGATAATTTATTACAAATTACAGACAGTTATGATACAATTTAACGCTAGTTTTTACTGTTTGGATCTATTTGGTAAACGTACTCACCTAAGGTTTTTGCATGTAGGGCTTTTTGTTGCTTAAAACTACAATAACCATCCCGCACATATTCGCTATATGTACTCCTGAAATTACAACAGCGTTATCAGATGTTAAAACCTTAAAATAATAAAATTCCTATTAAGTTGCAAGTTGATACAAATACCGAGTCTAAATCAGTGGCATTAAGTAGTTCCAAGTCGATTGATGGTGAGCAGTACATGTTTATTGATTCGCTTGAACATTTTCCTGTTTTCTTCCTAACGATGGTGAGCGCCAGTAACCACTGGTTTTTTGTTGCCTCAAATGGTTCTTTGAGTGCTGGCCGAGAATCACCAGAAAACGCTCTTTTCCCATATTATACCGTCGACCGTATCATTGATGATTGGAATTGCACGGGTCCACAAACAATCATTCTTTCTGACGGTTTGCGCTGGGAGCCTTTTAAACCAGATGCCGCTCGTCAGTACAATATCCAGCGCAGACTGTATAAGAGTTTACTTGGTGACAGTTTAATTTTTGAAGAATTAAATCATCAACTACAATTAAAGTTTACTTACCAGTGGCAAACTTCTGAAAAATTCGGGTTTGTTCGTACCTGTAAACTATCCAATATAGGAGATACTCCAAAAGAGCCCGTCATTGTTGATGGATTAGCTAACATTTTGCCTTCAAATGTAGGTGTCCGCATGCAACAAAGCATGAGTTGCCTAGTGGATGCTTACAGGCTTTCAGAATTGGATAAGAATAATCAACTATTAACGCATCGCTTGGCTTCAGGGATTGTAGACGAACCGATTCCAGTAGAGTGCTTGACCGCTTCAGTGGTTTGGTCGCTGGGGTGGCCAAACTCAACTATTCTACATAATCCACTGGATATAGAGAATTTTTTATTAACTGGAGTCTATCCAAAAAAAATGACGGTACGAGGCACTCGAGGATGTTTTTATAACGCTGGAAAAGTAAAAATTAAGCCTCTTTCTACTCACAGTTGGATGCAAGTCGCCGATGTTGAGCAGTCTCAGAAAAAAGTTGGTGACTTATCCGAGGCACTTAAAGATCCAGCTGCAATGCAGCGCTTAGTTGCAGCTGATATTAAGAATGGTAGTGCGCACTTAGCACATTTGGTTGCTGCCGCTGATGGTCAGCAAATATGTGGTGAATCAATTGTTAGCGCGCATCACTGCGCTAACGTTTTGTTTAATATCATGCGAGGTGGTGTCTTTGATAATAGTTATCAGATTGATCGCAATCAACTCGATCTACATCTACGTAGTACCATAGGTGCAAATGTCGCTAACTTTGATGCATGGATAAATAAATTACCTAATTCACTATCGATTATGCAATTAGCTGAATTTAGTGAGACAGCTGAGCCACAGGTACGACGTGCTTGTTTGGAATATTTACCGCTTGTTTTTAGTCGACGTCACGGAGATCCTAGCCGTCCATGGAATCTTTTTTCAATTAAGACTAAAGATGCTACGGGTAGTCCAGTTGTAGGATTTCAAGGTAACTGGAGAGATATTTTTCAGAATTGGGAGGCATTGTCTTGGAGCTTCCCAAATTATAATCTAGCATTTATCCGAAAATTTTTAAATGCATCAACCGCTGACGGGTATAACCCGTATAGAATTTCAAATAATGGTATCGAGTGGGAAGAGCCTGATGATAACGATCCATGGGCATCGATTGGCTATTGGGGTGATCACCAAATTATATATTTATTAAAGCTCCTTGAATTTAGTGAGCAAGTATCTCCAGGTTGGTTAGCTAATAATCTAGCTGCTAGTGAGTTTGTATTTGCAGATGTACCTTATGAAATTAAGGACTTTGCTGAATTGGAGCGTGACCCGAACAATTCAATTAATTTTAATGTTGTTAAGAATGAGGCAATCCAGGTTCGAGTCTCGAAATATGGCGCTGATGGTAAACTTGTGCATGAAAATAATGGAAAAATTGTACACGCGCAACTTATTGAAAAACTTTTGATTCCACTGCTTATTAAATTAAGTAATTTTGTTCCAGCTGGTGGTGTTTGGATGAATACGCAACGTCCAGAGTGGAATGATGCAAATAATGCTTTAGCAGGATTTGGATTATCAGTAGTTACTACTGGTTATTTAAATAGATACATCGAATTTTTAAGTAAAATATTACCAGATTCACCGGTTGAATATGAGTTGCACGAATCCATTATTAATTTCATATCTGAACTAAACGAAGTCTATGCAAATTTCTCTAATGCAGATCTAGGTGACGATAGTAAACGCTATAATGCTTTAAAAGCACTGGGTATTAGCGGTCAAAAATATAGAGAGTGTGTTTATGCCAATAATTACACCAAAAAATCTAAACTTTCTTTAACTGAATTAAAGTCTTTGTTGGCGAATGCAGGACGTTGTATTTCTGACACTTTGCATATAAGTAAGCGCACGGATAAGCTTTATCAATCGTATAATGTATTACAACTGGATCCAACAGCTAAATGTGCTCGGGTTCGCCACTTGGGCCTAATGCTCGAAGGTCAAGTTTCTGCTCTTAGTTCCGGTATAATAGGTGGTTCTGATGCTTGTGAAATGCTGACCGCCCTAAAAGCAAGCGAGTTGTATTGTGAGGAGCGTAATAGTTACATGTTATACGCTAATAAAGTACTTCCTAACTTCCTTGAGTTTAATCGTATTGAATTACAGAAAATATTAGATAACAGCATTTTAAAAATTATGCTTAGTGCGAATGATCATCGCATATTGGAGCCAGTATCGAATGATACGTTACGATTTGTACCAAGCATTAAAAATGCCTACGATTTACAAGACGCCATAACGAATTTGGGCAAAGAGTATACCCATTTGGAGGACTTTGAGTTAGCTTCTCAAGAAATCTTTGATTTATATGAGTTAACTTTTAAGCACGATGATTTTACTGGTCGAAGTGGTACCATGTTTGCATACGAAGGGCTCGGTAGTATCTACTGGCATATGGTATCAAAGTTGATGCTAGCTACCCTAGAAGTATATAATCATGAACTGGATAAGGAAGTTAAAAAAGATTTAAGTAAACATTATTACTGTATTCAAGGTGGGCTTGGTTTTAGGAAAACCGCAAAGCAATACGGCGCCTTTCCTGCGGATGCTTATTCTCATACACCACTTCATAGCGGTGCACAACAGCCTGGTTTAACTGGTATGGTTAAGGAAGGAATTCTTGCACGTTTTGGGGAGCTTGGTGTGCAACTAGTAAATGGAGAAATCACCTTTAACCCAACTTTACTTCGTGCCAGTGAACTTCTCATAGAAAAATCACAAGTTGATTTCCTATTAAGTGATAAGACTACCCATTCTTTTACGATAGAAAAAGGTGCTATGATTTTTACTTTGATGCAAATGCCAGTTATCTACCAGTTTAGTAATTGTGATTCAGAACAGATTGAAGTGCACCATACAAATGGAATTACAGAGCGCATAGAATCAAATACTATTAGCCA
>JAKVCN010000049.1 GCA_022448585.1 Puniceicoccaceae bacterium
TAGTGAAACTACGGAAATGCGGAAATGGACCAGCAATGATGGGCGTACTATGCAGGCGCAGCTCATCAATGCCGATAGCTTGGAGGCGCTTCAGTTTAAGCTTAAAAGTGGCCAAAAAGCGCAAATCCCTATCACTCGTCTCTCTGAAGCAGATGCCACATTTATTGTAATGTGGCAGCAATCCCAAGAAGCTCTAAGCGAGCCAACTGAAGCAGATGTAAAACAGTCCAATGAAAATGATGCAGTCGAGCATGCTAAGGAAAAACTTCCTAGAAAGTTCACCCTCAAGCGCATGCCCATGGTCGTGCAATTTGGCAACTACTGCGTACCTGCATCAGCTGCGATGATAGCGAATTTCCACGATCTAGACGTTGATCAATATCAAATTGCGCAGCTAAGTTCCGCAGGATCTGCTGGTAATCTAGGCACTTTCCCCAGAGACATGAAGCTAGCAATGGAAAAAATCGGCTTCACCGGAAAGGAAGAATTCTGGAATAATAGTAATGAATTTCAACAAGACATACTACCCCAAATAAAAAACGCGCTATTTCGCGAAGGACCAATATATATTTCTTTTCGACCAGGAGTCTTTGGCAGTATGGGACATGGCTGCGTCATTGTAGGTTACGACGATCGCAAAGCGGAGCTGCATTTTCATAATCCCTGGGGCAATACCTTTGAGAAAACTTATGCAGCTGTTGCCGTACAGTCTGCAGGTCTCGTTTACATACAAGCGCCCAAAAAAAGCCCAGTCGCTACAGATGAAAAAATTATCGCTTTACAGCAAAAAATGCCACGCACAACAGGCAATCTAAGGGATTTATATAATACCCTGAAATTTCAGTCTATTTCATTTGATCTAATTTGGTGTAACCGCTACGACACACTCGAGGATCGATCTTTTGCAGATGATACGGCCCGCCGTGATGGACGTCTCATGCTCAAACTAGCATTTCGGCGAAACCCAGCAGTAATTTTACCCAATAGCCCAAAAGGCGAAACAAAGTCCTTTTATTTGGTCTCACGCCCGCCGAATGGTGGTGCACAATATAAAGTACAGGAAATTACGCCGCAAGGATGGGGTCCCGCTAAACTAATGACACTTGGAAGTCTAACAAGAGAGTGGCCAACCTTGGTTGAAAATAAAAGTGGCGAGCGTGTACTCTGGCAACTACCACTTATCGAGCTCGCTCTGTGAGCGAGCAAAGGATGTACTAAGACTTCACAAAAACATTGTCAATTCGCTCACAATAATCAGACTTATTTTATATGGAATATGTAGCACCAGCAATACAACTAATCCTCGGACTCGGTATTTTAAATGTGTGGTTACTGCGCCGAACCAAAGTGACTGCCTATCGAGGTGGAGGATCCCCTACATTACGTGAGGAGTTTCGAGCATATAACCTACCTGACTTTTTCTATTATATAATAGGAGCTCTTAAACTAACTGCTGCCACGCTCTTACTAGCTGGAATTTACTTTAATAGTTTAGTAGTCCCTGGTGCTCTCTTACTTGCAGCGCTAATGGCGGGTGCCTTTGCGATGCACTTAAAAATACGGGACCCATTAATAAAGGCGGTACCATCTGTCACACTGCTTTTGCTTTGCATAGTACTGCTAATCCTTAAATAAGCAGGTACGCGTCAGCCAATTTATCATAATTGTGTAGTTAGGCAATAACTACGCCTTAAACTGGCACATCTATTAACTGCATAGCTAACCATGCGCACAGCACTAAATAAAACGTAGCGGGCGCACACTGGATAATACTGTCCTTAATGCGAAAACGAACAATTAGTCCGCAGGCCATTTGCAGCGATAATCCAACTGCTGCCAGCGCTCCAATCCAAGGGTAGTAAAAGCCGACTAATAGCCCCAATGCAGCGACTAACTGAAGGATTCCAGTCAACACGCGAAACTGTGGAATTCCATAACGGGCAAACTCCTTGGTCATATGAGCAGTTACTGCGCAGCGAAAACCGTAGAGGCAAAAAGAGAGCAGACAAAAAATTTGAACTAGGTGGAGCGTACTCATGGAAAACATCACTAGCTAGTATGTGTAATGATCTGATAATCGCAACACTGTAGATTCTACAATAGAATCTTAAATAATGGTACTATTCGTATATTGTAATACTTAATAAGACACTTTTTTAACTGAATAAAGTAGTAATAATTAGTTATATCGTATAAGTTTTTAAATTCGTTTCATTATTATGCACCTATCATTTGATCTCTACCCAAGTTACCTTCGTGATTTTTCTGAGTCGGTGCTGCCTAAAAAAGAGTATCAATTAAGCTATGCTATTCATGCGATGCGTAACTACGCCTACCGCACGGAAGGCGGCAAGCGCACTGGTCCATTTCCTCAAGTTCGCGAAGAGGGCAGCCTTGTACTTGATTGCCCAAGCATTAAGGACACTGACAAGTTGCGCACTATAAATATTGTACACACACGTGCATGGTCGACTTGGACGGGGCAGAAGCCCTCCTCCAAACAAACCATAACTGCCAGCATTAGTTATACATCTAATCAAATGGGAAGTTTAGAAAACTGGAATTTAAGCTATCAGTCAGAGCCTATCTTACCAGTTAAATCCTTTCGTTATAATAAGCTAGGACCCGTAAAACATAACGGCAGGAGTAGCGGGCAAATTATCGAGTTAAGCTCTTCAAATAGTGATAATATTCGTACATATACTGCAAAGAATACGATTATTAGTTTATATACTTTTATTGAGCGCCTACAGGCAGGAAAAGTTCAACTAGGAAAAGTCGACTACCTCGATGATTTAACCATGTTTCGACCTGGATTGGAAATCGTCTCACTGCCGGATCAAACAATAGAAGTCCAAGGCAAGCTACAGAACTTACATGGTTTTGCGCTCGTTGGACCCGCGATATTGCCGCTTTATTTTTGGCAGGACGAGCACGACCATGTACTCGCTGTAATTGGTCGCAATGTAGCATACACATTAACTGCAGTTACTAGCTAATACTTATGACTCTTAAAAAATTATCTCACCGCATCGACAGACGTGACTTTATAAAAGTAGGTAGCGCCGCCTCACTAGGTGCATTTTTTAATCATTCTTCAGCTGCTCCAAGCGGTGCACAAAGTCATCACTCTTCCGCGCCTAATTTACTTTTCTTAAATCTCGATCAGCTCAGTCACATGGCTCTTAGCTGTCATGGCAATCCATACCTCACTACTCCCAATATTGATCGCTTGGCGCTGCGCAGTATGGATTTCTCTAAAAGCTACACACCAGACCCAATCTGCTGCCCAGCGAGAGCTAGTTGGGCAACTGGTCGATATCCTAGTGAAAACAATGTAGTCGCCAATAATCGTAAACTTCGTGCCGACATGCCGGACTATGGACAATGGCTTGGGCAGCATGGATACCAGACCGTACATATCGGTAAATGGCATGTGCCGGGCAGGCCTTTACACAATTCCTTTCAATTAGTACCACATAACTCGCACCCACAAGGCGAGTATGGCGACAATTTAATTGCACTATCGTTTGAGGCATTTCTAGAGAACCGTGATCGCACGCGGCCTTTCTTCGCTCAAGTTGGTCTCATGAATCCACACGACTGCGGCAACTCGCCGCGCACAGCAAAGCACCCCTTTCCTTTTGAAAATTTTCGTGATCAATTGCCGCCCCATCCACCTAATTTTGACTTTGATCGCCGCGAACCAGAACAACTTAAAAGAATGCACAACGGCATCATGAAGTTCACCGAAAGCTGGACAGAAGAAAACTGGGGACATCAAGCATGGCTCTACTACCGGATGGTAGAAATGGTTGATGTAAACGTGGGATATATTTTAGATACTTTAGAGCAATCAACCGACCATAAGAATACCGTCATTATTTTTACTTCGGACCACGGTGATGCGAACGGGCACCACCGTATGTTATTTAAAGATAACTTTTATGACACCTCTTCGCGGGTACCCACTATGGTGTGCTATCCTGGCCACGTTGTTGAAGGAGTCGAAGATAAGCAACACTTAGTCTCTGGTCTAGATTTCTTTCCTACCTTTTGCGATTATGCAGGAATTAAATCCCCTCCTAAGATGCGTGGGCTCAGTCTAAAGCCACTGTTGGAGGGACAACCAACTCCGTGGCGCCGCTATCTACATGCACAAAGCAAAGCAAGCGGTCGCATGGTAGTCGATGAGCGTTATAAATTCATACGCTACTATGGCTCCGAAACCACGCAACTCTTTGATTTAGAAAATGACCCCTACGAAACAAGAAATTTAGCACAGGACTCTAAATACTCGGATGATTGCATACGTATGAGCGCAGAAATCGACCGCCTAGAAAGCACCTTAGACAATGTCGAACTCCCTAAAAGTTTGAGTCGTCGCGGCTAAATTAATCATTTCATTAATACCCACCTCTACGCAAAAAAATGGCAATTGATTTACCCGAAGGCGTCTACTCTGGTTTTAGCATCTATGGTGATGATGTATTTGTGCCTGGCATTAACTCCATTGGGGAGCACTGGTCTTCGCCACGTCTTAAACAAGGCTCAAAACAATTAGCCAACTTCGCTTTATTACTACAACTAGAGGGTGAGTGTACCTTTCATATTGATGGTATCGAAGAAACATTATCCAATGGTAATTTACTCTTAATTGCGAATGGCTGTGTGATGGAACGACTAGATCAGCGCTACTCCTACAATCATTGCCTATGGATTGGATTTTCCATGCAACAAGCGCTGCAAAATGAACCCGAGCTACTCAAAGCATGGGAAGGATTTAAATTCACAAAGCAGCAATTTATGCCGAAGCACAAATCGCTACTAAAAACTATAGTTAATGAACATGCTTCTCCAAGTAAATTTAGTCGATCCATCGCTGTGGCAGCCTATCGAGCATTTATCTACTCGATTCAAGAATTAGTCCACGAAAAAGAACTTCCACTAAACAAGCCGAGCAAGCTTACTCAAAATCCAACTGTTTTGCTTGCGCTCGATCTATTTAAGCGAGAATACAGCGAGCATTGGAATTTAAAAAAATTATCCAATCGCCTAGCAGTGTCAGAGAGCAAATTAACCAAGGCATTTAGCTCTTCAACGGGTGAGAGTCCAATGGCTAGCTTATGGAAGATTCGTCTCATTAAAGGCTATGAATTACTGCTCACTTCTTCACTCAACATTACTCAAATAGCTATGATGGTAGGCTTTCAAAGCAGCCAAAGTTTTGCGACTGCATTTAAACGCTCTTTTAAAGCGTCCCCAAGAGATGTAAAAAACGGTGTCGTTGAACAAGTCGAGCCGCACGTATATTTACAAAAAGACAAATCATAAAGGTTCACTTTTTTATGCAAAAATTCCTAACCTACGTATTAACTTTTTCTCTTACAAGTGCAGCTCTACTGCAGGGATCACAGCGCCCGAACTTGATTATCATTTTAACCGACGACCAAGGATACAATGATGTCGGGTTTAATGGCTGTACCGATATACCAACGCCACACTTAGATAAACTTGCGGCAAATGGGGTAATATTTACCGACGGCTATGTGTCCTACCCAGTGTGCGGACCGAGTCGCGCAGGTCTACTTACTGGTCGTTATCAAGATCGTTTTGGATTCACTACGAATCCATCCATAGATCCGAACAATCCCAAATCTGGACTACCACTAGAAGAGGAGACGATTGCGCAGGTGCTCGCAAAAGTCGGGTATAAGAGCGCAATCGTTGGAAAATGGCACATGGGCACTCATCCAAACTTTCATCCGCATAACCGCGGATTTGACCATTTTTATGGGTTTCTTGCTGGGGGCTTAAGTTACTTCCCAGAATTACATACTTTGAATGATCTATCTGAGGTCACTCGCAAGTGGCATTGGTATAACATGAAAGTTGAGCGAGATGGCAAAAAAATTGAAATTGATGATTATTTAACCGACGCTCTCACTGATGCTGCCACTGATTTCATAGACAGCCAGTCGTCCAATGAAAATCCATTTTTTCTATACCTAGCCTATAATGCGCCGCACGCGCCGCTACAAGCCACTGAAAAATATCTTAGTAGATTTAGTCATATTGAAGACAAAAAAAGACGTACATATGCCGCCATGGTTAGTGCTGTCGATGATGGCGTCGGTCGCGTCATGAAAACTCTCGCCGATCATGCTATTGAAGAAAATACCATCGTAGTTTTTCTCTCCGACAATGGTGGCGCTATTACAAAAAATTCTTCTAATAATGCACCGCTTCGTGGTGCTAAGTCAGATCTTTTTGAAGGCGGAATTCGCGTACCATTTGCCCTTCAGTGGAAAGGCACTGTCCCTGCAGGCCAAATTTTTAATGATCCAGTCATATCGCTGGATATATTTGGAACGATAGCAGGCGTTACGCAGGTTCCAATCGCAAGTGAACGCCCACTAGACGGGGTTAACCTTATCCCATTTCTAACAGAAAAAACAACAGACGCACCACACGATATTCTATTTTGGCGCAAGTGGGAACAAAATGCGCTAGCTGTACGCCAAGGCGTGCACAAATATGTAATCAATCGAAATCGTAAAAATACGAAACCTGCTCTCTACAACTTGAGCGAAGACATTGACGAGAGTAATAATCAGCTAACTGTAAACCAAACCTACGCTGAATCCCTCTTAGAGGCGTGGGAGAAGTGGAATGCTAATTTGAAAGACCGTGTATTTCCAACCTTAATGAATGATAACTGGTGGGAGTGATAAACATATCGAAACTAAATTAACCTGTTCTACCCTAAAATGAAAAAACCCACTCTTTTATGTCTACTCACATTGTTAGTATCCTTTTGCTACGCACAGAATCGTGAAGGTAGACCACCACAAAAGGAGTTGAAAATCCTACCAGGAATTGAATACACAGTGAAGAAGTACCGCGAAGCGCCAGACCCTCGTGCAGGTCAACTAGGAATCGCGCAGCCAAAAAGTATCAAAGGAGATTTACCGATCGTCATTTGCATTCATGGTGGCGGTTGGTCAAAAGGCGATAAAGATCAAATGGCTTGGATGGCCATGCGCTATGCAAAGCGTGGATATATTGGTGTGACCCTCTCCTATCGTTTGACTGGCGAGGCGCCCATGCCTGCCTGCATACAAGATGTGAGGGAAGCGATCCGGTATATTAAAGAAATTGCTTCTAGCATTCAAGGCGATCCGGACCGTATTGCACTTTTAGGCTATAGCGCAGGTGCTCATTTAGCCTTGCTCACAGCCCTGACTCCCACAGACACGACATTCAAAACAGAAGCGAATGCACAGCATAATGCATCCGTAGCCTGCGCAGTCGCAATCGCTGCTCCAACTGATCTAATGATGATGCACAATTCTAAAAATAGATTTAAACTTATAGATAAAGATGTATCCGAAAAAGTTGCATTTCTTAGCAAGATTTCACCAGTTTCCCACGTGCACAAGGAGCAAGTACCGATTTTTATGCTTCACGGTGATGCGGATACACTAGTACCTGCCTTTAATTACGAGAACTTCGAACGCCAATGCGCGCAAATGGGGGTTAAAAATTTCAAGCTACACATTGATCCAGGAGGCGGACACATGTTCTTCTTTAAAAAGGGACGCGAAATGCAATCTAAAGTTGACCGTTTTTTAAGCGATAATTTATAATTTAGCTTATCGCATACGATCATTTTTGAAACCGAATTTTACTGGGAGGCAAATTTTGCTAGCTCATTAGCTTCGGCTTGACTATCATAGTAAGGATTTAATTTGTATGGCAAAGGGGCACCGACAGTCCGCCGCCAATCTTCGAGCATACGTTTTAACTCTGCTGCTTTTGTAGGTAACAAATCTACAAGATTATGCTGCTCACTTGGGTCATTAGAGAGGTCGTACAACTCAATTGCTCCATCTTCAAAATATTCGTGAAGTTTCCACTGATCTATGCGTAGTGCGGATCCCGGGCGCGTGCGAAAGAGCGGATCGCGCGCCTGATCTTTTGCCCCATTGTATGCCTGAAGATACACTGGAAAGTGCCAAAATTGTGGAACAGATTTCCAAGTTCCTAAGCCGCTCATTAGTGGCACTAAACTCACTCCATCCAGATCTTCTTTAATAGGCAGTCCAGCAACATCCATAAAGGTCGGATAAAAATCCAGAGAATTGACCAGCTCCGCGCAATCACCTGGGGCAATAGTTTTAGGCCAGTACATGACTAATGGCTCACGAATACCACCCTCATAATAAGAACCTTTGCCCGCACGCCATGGAGCCTGAGAATTTACTGCGGCGATGCCACCATTATCTGAGCAAAAAACAACTAAAGTTTTATCTGCTAAACCTTTATATTCAATCGCTTGCATAATCACTCCTATCGCAGAATCGAGTTTCTCAACCATCGAAGCATACGCTGCATTGAGGCCAGAATCTTGGTAATGTGAAATATACTCAGGTACTGCAGTAATCGGGCCGTGCACGAGATACGGCGAGAAGTGAATAAACATCGGCTCATCTGCATGCGCATCAATAAAACGTAGAGCCTCCTGAGTATAAACATCAATGCGATGCGTATCTGCTGGCACTGATCCTGACCATGCCGCCATCGAACCACTAACCCAAGGTGAAAAATAGCCTCCACCCTTGGGTCCTCCTGTAAAATCACCACCAATATTAACTTCAAACCCATCTTTCAAAGGATCCTCGCCGATGTGATATTTACCTAAATGGATGGTACGATATCCACCTGCTCGTAAAGCTTCTGCCATCGTGCAAACGTTAGAAGGTAAAAGCTTTTGGTTTTGTATTGGAATAATCTTTCGATACTGCGTCTTACCACGATTAGAGCTACCTACAGTGTAGACTCCGTGCCGCGGACCCCACTGGCCGCTGTGGACACAGGCTCGGCTTGGCGCACAATTTGATGCGGGTGCATACGCATTATTAAAAACTAAGCCATTAGCAGCTAGACGATTAATATGAGGAGTACGAAACTTGGCATTTCGAAAGCCTACATCCATGACGCCCAAGTCATCTGCATTGATATAGACAATGTTTGGCTGCGCTGCAGATACCCAGAAAGCTAGCAGTAAAAAAAATCCAATATAACACTTAATGCGCATCAGCTGTATCGCGAATCACTTGAATGGAATCTATTTCAATAAAGGACCCAACCTGTCCTTCAAAAGTGACTTTTAAAGTATGAATATTATTAGTTCTAGTATCTAATAATATTTCGGATGAGCTAAATACATTGGATTCATTAACCAGTACGGCTCCCATCATTTTATCATTGGCAAAAACTTTTACATCCACTGTGGAACTAGTTCGAAGCTTTAATTGAAGAGCACGATCTTCCTGAGTAAATTGAACATTTAGTCCAGTTCGCTCAATGGATACAGTACCTGCTCTCAACTCAAAATCAAGAAAGCCTAAATTACCTGCTAAATTACACTGTAAATCTTGCGAAAACCAACCCTCTGTCTGCCAAGCACCGCAGTCGAAATCGAAAAATAACAGCCCATCGTTTGGCTTGCGACCATTTAGGACCTCCCACTTGTCAGATAGTCCGTCTCCATCACTGTCCGTTCTATAAATTTCATACTCTTGATTAACGCCCTCTCCCCACTTCGTTCCTTCACCATTGGCTTGCAGCGCTTCTATAGCTTCCTCTTTTACCCCACAATCACCCTCGCTTAGCCAGTCATTCAAAATTGCGCGATGCTCGAGTAAAATATTCTTAAAGGCAGGATTTGAAGCTAGATTAACAATCATATGAGGATCGACAGACACTTTGTACAGTTCTTCTGCTGGGCGCTCGCCGAAGTAAATCTCCGTTAATCGGTCACTTAGCCCTCCTTTTACATATAAATCGTGCAAATTTTTGGTGAAATCCTTACTATCTCGATACTGTGGCTGCAGAAATATCCGATCGAGTTTATAATTACGAACATAACGAAAGTTGTTCGTGCGTATACTACGTACTCTGTCGATAGTATGGTCGAGTCGATCTTTATGAGCAGCAACAAAATTTCGCTCTTTAAAATTATCCGCAAACAAATCTTGCCCAGAGTACCAATCTGGTACATCTACCCCAGCCCACGCGAGAGTAGTCGCGCTCAGATCGAGCATATCCACCAAATCGCTGCGAACCTGCCGCATAGTAGGAACATATTTCTTAGGGCCCATGACGATAAATGGGACATGTAATCCACCTTCAGTAGTCATTTGTTTATGACGAACTAAATTATTCGCACCATGATCGGAAAAATATACCACAATGGTATTATCGGATAATCCAGCAGCTTCGAGCCCCTTTAGGATTTCACCAATTAAGTCGTCATCCATGCGGATTGCATCATAGTGCTGCGCCACCACTGCTCGGTAGATGGCATTATCTGGATAGTCTGCAGGCACAGTGACGGTATCTGGATCGACCTTGCGCTGCGCTGGGAATTTCCAGGTATTGTTTTTCCCGCCTTTGGTTTGAATCTGACCAAAAAAAGGTTGCCGAGTAACCAGATCAGAAAAGTCGGCTTGCTCGCTAAGTTGGTAATTATAAGCTGCAGGATTCCAAACAAAGTTATAATCCGTCTTGCCAAAGTTAAAAGTAGTATAGCCTTCACCCTGTAAAATTTGTGGCAGTAAGGGCATGCCCTCAGGTAAATAAATTTTTGGCCCTTTGCGAGAGGAGCGATGTTGATGCGCCCCAAAGCGAATACCGCTTTGCCCAACAATCAGAGCTGAGCGTGTTGCCGAACAGACCGGCGCTGGTACGAAAGCACGCTCAAATCGTACACCCGCTCTGGCTATCGAGTCAATGTACGGAGTCGCCCCTGCATTGATCGCATCGCCGTAGCAGCCCATCCATGGGGAGGTATCTTCTGCGTAGATCCAAAGTATATTGGGGCGATCTACGGCATGAGCGATCAGGCTTGCTACGGAAGCAAACCATACAATGAACAATCTATACATACAGTATGTTGTAGTGACTATGGGGCAATTTCAATACAATCAATAAGCAATTTCATAAGCTAAAGAACCAACTGCAGGTCTTTAATGTATAGATATAAAACGAAATTATATTGATACAATAAAGACGACGTCTTGATCCTCAAGTTGTTGTCGAAAAAGTATTGTTTTATAGGCACTTCGTAATAATCGACAATTTGTTGGATGCTCGATATGAAGATCGTTCTATTATTGATAATATTTTTATTTTTCTGTCATTAAATCCTCCAAATGAAGCCCCCTAATTATATTATTATCTACGCTGACGATCTCGGCTTTGGTGATCTCAATTGCTACGGAGCTTCGGGTATACCCACTCCAAATTTAGACCAGATGGCAGCGGAGGGCCTGCGATTTACTCAAAGTTACGCCACTGCCGCAACTTGCACACCATCGCGCTACAGCTTACTTACTGGGTCCTATCCTTGGCGAAATAAGAGCGCCAAAATTCTCTCAGGAGATGCTCCGATGATAATCGGAGAAAACGAACGCACTGTTCCAAGTACCTTAAGAGAAGCTGGCTACAGTACAGCGGTCGTAGGCAAATGGCACATCGGTTTAGGTAGTGGTCGGGTAGACTGGAATGGCGATATATCGCCCTGCCCGCTCGATGTTGGATTTGATACATCCTATATAATGGCAGCCACCAACGATCGCGTGCCCTGCGTCTATGTCGATGGACGTAAAGTGGACGCCCTAGACCCCAACGATCCAATCTCAGTCGTTTATGGTGGAGAAAATCCTTTCCCCGAGGTACCGACTGGAAAAGAACATCCAGAAATGCTTCATATGCAGCACAGCGATCAGCAACACTACGATACTATTGTTAATGGTGTCGGGCGTATTGGATTTTGCAGGGGTGGCAAAGCCGCCACCTGGGATGATGCGACTATGAGTGATGTATTTTTAAGGCGCGCCAAAGATTTCGTCTCGGCAAATAAACAGCAGCCCTTCTTTTTGTACTACGCTTTGCACCAACCCCACGTACCGCGTATACCTAATCCGCGTTTTGCTGGAAAAACCGATAAAGGTCCACGTGGCGATGTGATTGCGGAACTTGACTGGTGCGTTGGTGAGATAATAAATCACCTCAAATCGCAAGGGCTAGATGACAATACCATCGTTGTCTTTTCGAGTGATAATGGTCCTGTTCTCGATGATGGTTATGAAGATGATTCTTTTAGTAAGTGTGGCGATCATAAGCCTGCAGGCCCGCTGCGTGGAGGCAAGTACAGTATGTTTGATGGTGGTTCTCGCGTACCGATGATTGTATGGGCTCCAAAAAAAATCCAACCTGGTGAGTCTGCTGCGCTGTTTAGCCATGTCGATTTCCTTGCTAGCTTTTCACAACTTTCAGAGCTAACAATACCTGCAGAACAATATGCCGACAGTCTCGATATGAGTGCTGTTCTTCTTGGATCTGATAAAACTGGTCGCGACCATTTAGTGACCGAGGGCATCGGTTCCAAAACTGTAGTTCGAAAAAATGACTGGGTTTACATTCCACCCCACGAGGGACCAGCTATATTTGCTGACAAGGGCATCGAAACTGGAAATGATCTGGATCCTCAACTCTACGACATGGCAGCCGATATCGGCCAGCGCCATAATATTGCTGACTCCAATCCAGAGACTGTCATTGCCCTCAATGCTCTCCTTGAAAGTATTCATGGTGACACACCACCGGCCGGACATGATCCAATTGATGTATGCTCTTTCTAATATGCGGCAATAATACCACCCCTACTTTCTAATTGAACATTCGATAACTTTTTTCATGCAATCAATTAGTCTTAACCGTAGATGGAAACTGAAGTTAGACCCAAAAAACAAAGGTCTATCCGAAAATTGGCAGTGTGATTATCAAGCCTTAATAGCTGAGGCTATTGATATTGATATTCCATCTTGCTGGGAAGAGTTAGTTCAAGATTATGAAGGAGTTGCATGGTATGCTCTGCGGACCATAGTTGCCGCTAGCGAAGCAGGACAAATCTGCCGCCTTTGTTTTCAAGCGGCTAATTATCGGACCGAAGTTTGGGTCAACGGCCATTTAGTTGGTAACCATGAGGGCGGATATACTCCATTTAATTTTGAAATTCAAGACTACCTCAATTATGATGCAGAAAATATTTTTATCATTCGAATTATCAGTCCGATCATAACAAAAGACATACGCATTGATTCTCTAGGTCCGAATGAAATGCCCCATTGGCGTGGCGGCTTAACAGCAGGCATCTGGCAATCGATGAGTCTAGAATTCAATCGATATGCCTGGATTGATAGCGCATTTTATCAGCCTCAATTAAACCCCGCAGCTTTTAACTTAGCTGTAACAATACAATCAAGCAAAGACTGTAATATTACAGTCAAGATTACTGTATGTGATGCCAGTGATGGTACAGTTTGTTACAATGAAGCTGCATATTCAATCCAACAAGGCGCGAACATCTATAAAGTGAATCTGCCAATTGCTGATCCCATTCTATGGAACTGCAAAAATCCGCATTTGTATCGGTCTAAAGTGTCTCTACACTATAAGAATGATTGCATAGCCGAACATAGTGAACGCATCGGAATGCGCGCATTTACATACGAAAATGGGCGTTTTTATCTTAACGAAGAACCCGTCTATTTAAGAGGCGGCTTTTGGGAAGGTGTTTATGCCAAGCACCAATCGTACCCAGAAAATAGAGAAATTGTTCGCAAGGAAATTGAACTCGCCAAAGCAGCAGGTTTAAACCTTCTACGACCTTGGCGTCGCCCTGTGCCACCTATCATTCTGGAAGAAGCTGATGCAGCTGGATTACTCATTATAGCATCACCAGCTGTCGAGTGCATGAGTTGCTGGCCTGCTCTTACTGAAGAGACACCTGTTCGTATTGAAAATGAAATTCGTCAACTAGTTATAAGAGACCGCAATCACGCCTGTATTATTTGGTGGGAGATGTTTAATGAAGTAACGCGTGAAGAAAT
>JAKVCN010000005.1 GCA_022448585.1 Puniceicoccaceae bacterium
CTGATTGCATTTTCTCAATTAAAGCTTCCTTCGGCAAATCTGCTGAAGGCATATACGCAGATACCTCTAAACATGTGCTAAATAGGCATATCAATAAAATTAATATTGAACTAGTAACTTTCATAAAAAAATTGAAGATAATTAGTGAAGGCTTTGCACTTATCGATGTGTTTTAGTAATATGCTCTTCAGTTTTCACTAGAGCGAGCATCCATTTGAATTTTATATTCTACTGAATCAACCAGAGCTTCCCACGTAGCTTCGATAATATTATCGCTCGCTCCCACTGTGCCCCATGTTTCGCCAGTTTGAGTATCTTTGCTTTCGATCTGCACGCGAATAATCGCATCTGCACCGTGCTGACTTTCTAAAATACGCACTTTGTAGTCGACCAGTTCGACTTGCATAATCTCTGGAAATACTGGAGCGATCGCTTTACGTAATGCTTGGTCTAATGCAGCCACTGGACCCGTAGATACAGCTTCCGTATTGTATACATCTCCATCAATACGCACTTGGACTGTCGCCTCAGAGGATGGCCGTGCAGAGGATTCATTACTAACTACGACACGATAGCTAACTAAATCAAAATCAGGCTGCTTGCCCTTTAGAAACCGACCTAAGAGTAGCTTAAATGATGCATCTGCAGCTTCATACTCATAACCCTTATATTCTAAGTTTTTTAATTCAGCTAAAAACTTTTTAAGCTCTTCGCTACGAGGATCTAGATCGACGCCTATTTCCTTTGCCTTCATCATGATACTACTTCGCCCCGACATATCTGAAACTAAGACACGAGTATGATTACCGACTAGCTCTGGGGCAATGTGCTCATAACTATGCTTCACCTTGGCTGCAGCATCCGCATGCACACCACCCTTATGAGCAAAGGCGCTGGATCCGACAAAGGGCGCTGTATTGTCGGATGCACGATTTGCCATCTCATCCACAAATAAAGAAAGCTCGCGTAATTTTTCTATGTTTTTGCTACAATGCAATGTGTACCCCATTTTAAGGGATAAATTTGGCATCAAAGTCGTTAAATTTGCATTTCCATTTCTTTCACCCACACCATTTATCGTGCCCTGAATAAGAGTCGCTCCAGCTTCTACTCCAGCTAGTGAAACAGCAACACCTAATCCAGAATCATTATGGCAATGTACTCCGATAGCAGTGTCGGGGAAACGTGCTTTCACTTCACCTACTATGGTTTGTAACTGTGAAACTAGCTTTCCACCGTTTGTATCACAAAGAGTTAAATTAGACGCGCCCCCACGCTTAGCCGCTTCCAAGGTCTGCATGGCATAGCTGGGATTATCACAATAGCCGTCAAAAAAATGTTCTGCATCATAAATTACCTCACGTCCATTCGAAACTAAAAAGCGTACGGAATCTTCAATCATGCGGAGATTCTCTTGTTCTGTAGTGCGCAAAATTTCCGTGACGTGTAACAACCAAGTCTTACCAAAAATAGTGACTACAGAAGTCTTAGCATCCAGTAGTAACTTTAGCTGCGTGTCCTCTTCAGCAGCAACCAATGCACGACACGTTGAACCAAAGGCAGTAATTTTTGCATGTTTTAGATCCAGCTTTTCTGCAGCTTCAAAGAATGCCATATCGCGCGGATTTGAGCCGGGCCATCCACCCTCAATAAAATCAATGCCGAACTGATCGAGTTTCTCCGCCACTCTTAACTTTGCAGCTACAGTAAAAGAAACACCCTCACCTTGTGTGCCATCACGTAAAGTAGTATCGTATATTTTAATTTTTGTGCTCATCAGGAGAAACTAAATTTTCATAAAGTGTGAAGACAACGCTTTGAAGATGGTGGGGCAAACCAAAAGAGACGACCTAATCTTTATGCAAACGCTTTAAATGCCGACCAAATGCATGCATTACAGCTAAGTGAACACGAGCTTGTGTGCTTGCGTAAATCCACCACGGCAAGCGAGGTGCGAAGCCATGTATAGACGCAATCAAACATTCACTTTGTGGGAATAACCTAAATTCCAAACGACCTGGAGGTTCAACAGAGCGAGAAAGTAAGCCACCCGTTACATAGAAGGCACAGCGTCGCTTGTTATCTACTGTGTAAGGAGTTGGTGTGAGCTCAAGAAGCTTGTAGCGCTTTAAACCAATAAATGTGATCACTCCCTGCGCAGTTTGCTCCACTCGAATCAGGCCGCGGAAAGTCTTCGTTAGCCAAGATGCATATTCTTCTGCCACTGCGCGAGCATCTAACTTAGTCACTAGCGCCATTCGCTGTACAGATCGAACACGGCGCAATTTACGAATTTGCTGAGTGTCTGTTGATTGAGTCTCGCTACGCGGATTCGCCTTAGGCATCCCCTTATCGTTAACAGATCGAAGGATCGACTGATCGAAATCAATCAGAGTTGCTTGTAATCTGTCTAGAAGTGGATTCGGGCGGGCCTTTAAATTATGTCGTAAACTTTCTTGAAGGGGTCCTACTAATGCTGTGGGTACACCACCAAAAAAAGCGACCCAATGCTTGGATATGCGAAAGCAATTCCACGGAAAGTTAACTATATATATCGGTCGATCAAGTACTCGCGCTGTTCGAACAATAAGCTCTCGATAGCTCATTGGCTCATGACCTCCTAAATCATACACTCCGCCAGCTAATGCACTATCATTAAAACAATACGCAAAGGCTTCACATATGTTTTTTATGTCAATTGATTGGGTCATTGAATTTGCCCACCTTGGAAAAAACATGATGGGCAAGCGTCGCACCAAATTAACCAACATCGAGAAGGAGGATCCACCGGGGCCACATATTAGACCCGCTCGCAACACGGTGACCTTGACCGTGCGGCTACGTAAAACTTTCTCCACTTCGCGCCTACTACGTAAATGAGGCGATAACTCCTCTTCAGTCTCCGGCAAAAGGCCACTCAAATAGATGACATGGCGAAGGCCTGCTGCTTCAGCTGCACGAATAAAGTTATCTGCTAGGAGTAAATCCGTATCCTCAAAACTAGCTTGTATTAAGCGACTAGAGGGCGCCATCGAATGCACAAGGTAAATGCCAAAGTCACATCCATGCATCGCTTCAGTCAATTTAGGCAGGGAATAAAGATCACATAATCGCCACTCGGTATTAGCCGAGCTAGATTGAGCTTCCACCACGCTGGTGCTACGAGTTAATGCACGAAAGTCATATTCCTCGCTAAGATAGTCGCGCAGATGCGTGCCAACAAAACCGCTAGCGCCTGCAACCGCGATCTTTGGGCGACTATTATGTGACAAATTTGACATCTTAGAAATATGTTAAAGAAGAACTTTCAGCACAAGCGCTGACTGCGCCATTTAAAAGCTAAAAAATGGGCTATTCCCTTAATATAAGGGGTATCATAAGGTTTATGTTCGTTAATTTCCGATTAATTGAAGAATCTATTGGTTAAAAGGTAGTTTAAACAGTAGAATCAAAGTTGAAATACTATGTTTTACGGTCTTGCAGAATTCGTATTGAGCCCTAATCTCCGCCTCTTTTTTGTAAATTCAGTGGCAAAGTAATGAGTCTTCACTCTTCCTATATTCTAAACGAAATACAATTTTAATATCTCTACATTATAATGAGCGACCTATCTAAATACAGAAACATCGGCATCTTTGCTCACGTTGACGCAGGCAAAACGACCACTACCGAGCGTATACTTAAGCTAACTGGTAAGATCCATAAGTTAGGTGAAGTACATGACGGCGCTGCTACCACAGACTTCATGGAACAAGAGCAAGAACGTGGTATCACCATTCAGTCCGCAGCTACTACTTGCTTCTGGGACGATCACCGTTTTAACATAATCGATACTCCTGGTCACGTTGACTTTACTGTCGAGGTATACCGATCCTTAAAGGTCCTAGACGGTGGAGTTGGTGTTTTCTGTGGATCAGGAGGAGTCGAGCCACAATCCGAGACTAATTGGCGATATGCTAATGATTCTAAGGTAGCGCGATTAATCTATGTCAACAAACTCGACCGTATCGGTGCTGATTTCTATAAGGTTATCGACCAAGTAAAAAAAGTTTTAGGAGCAACTCCTTTAGTAATGGTATTACCTATCGGCACAGAGAGTGATCTCCAAGGTGTGGTCGATTTAATCACTCGAAAAGCATGGGTTTGGGACGATTCTGGAGACCCAATGAGTTACGAATTACAAGACGTACCTGCCGATATGGTAGATAAAGTTGAAGAGTACCGTTCCGCATTAATTGAAACAGCCATCGAACAAGATGACGTGGCTATGGAAGCCTATTTGGACGGTGCTGAACCAGATGAAGCAACGCTTAAAATGTGTATACGTAAGGGCACGATCAATCTAGATTTTTTTCCAACTTATTGTGGATCTTCATTTAAAAATAAAGGTGTCCAAAATGTGCTCAATGGTGTGGTGGACTTTTTACCAAGTCCAACTGAAGTCAACCCGCAACCAGAAGTGGATGCTGAAGGAAACGAAACTGGCGAAAAGGCAATTGTCGATCCTGAACGACCTTTGCGTGCACTTGCATTCAAAATTATGGATGACAAATACGGTGCTCTAACTTTTACAAGAATTTACTCTGGTAAACTTACTAAGGGCATGTCGGTGCTCAACTCCTTCACCGGAAAAACAGAGCGTGTTGGTCGTATTGTAGAGATGCATGCAGATGACCGCGAAGAAGTCGATTCAGCACAAGCTGGAGATATTGTAGCTCTTCTTGGAATGAAGAATACACAAACTGGTCATACTCTCTGCGATCCAAATAATCCCGCTACACTAGAACCTATGGTTTTCCCAGATCCAGTTATTTCAATCGCCGTAAAGCCTAAGGACAAAGGGCAAGCTGAAAAATTAGGTGTGGCTATCGGCAAAATGGTGGCAGAAGATCCTTCTTTCCGAGTTGAAACCGACGAAGATTCTGGCGAAACCATTCTTAAAGGAATGGGTGAATTACACCTCGATATTAAGGTCGATATTTTAAAGCGTACCTACGGCGTAGAAGCTGAAATTGGTAAACCGCAAGTTGCCTACCGAGAAACGATCACTATTCCTGTTGAAGATAGTTATACTCATAAAAAGCAGTCTGGAGGATCTGGTCAATTTGCTAAAATAGACTATATAATTGAACCTATTATGCCCAGCGAAGAGGGAGGAAAT
>JAKVCN010000050.1 GCA_022448585.1 Puniceicoccaceae bacterium
GATCCAATCAGTTGATTCAAAGTTTATTAAGTCTAAAAATAATCCAAAACCAAAAGTACTGGCTAATTTAATCAGCTATGCGCGTAACACTTGTACATCGAGTAGTGAAGAAGCGAAGTTGCGCTATCCATTCATTGATAACATGGCAGACAAAGTAGCCGAGTTTAATAAAAAATACCGCGCCCTTAAATTGGAGCAACAAGTCGTCGATTATGATGATTTACTCGAACTACTACTTCAATTACTTCGCGAGAATCCTGACATAGCTGCTCTCTATCAAGACCGCTTCAAACATATTTTAGTCGACGAGTTTCAAGACACTAATCGCTTGCAATCGGACATTGTCGATTGCTTTGGTGCGCACCATCAAATCATGGCGGTCGGCGATGACGCGCAATGTATCTACACTTGGCGAGGAGCAAACTTTGATAACATTATGCGCTTCAATGAGCGTCACCCAGGAGCAGTACTGCACAAAATTGAAACCAATTATAGAAGCACGCCACAAATCTTAGGACTAGCAAATTCAATACTTAACCAGCAACCATCCAGTCGAGGCTATCACAAAGAACTACGTGCAGTAAAAGCCTCCGGCGAGCGCCCCTATTTCGTGCCAATCATGGACACTCGAGGACAGGCAAATTTTGTCTTACAGCGAATTGAGGGGCTCATCGATGAAGGTAGAAGTCTATCTGATGTCGCAATCCTATACCGCGCTCATTACCAAGCAATGGACCTACAAATGGAATTATCGAGGCGCAATATTGATTACCAAATCACTAGTGGCGTACGTTTTTTTGAGCAGGCGCATATTAAAGATTTTACCGCGCAATTACGCTTTGCTTCAAACCCAGCAGATGTTTCTGCATTTGCTAGATTTACCACGCTTTTACCGAAGGTCGGTCCAAAGACAGCAGAACGCCTTCATAATTTTACCAGAAAATTAGCCCAAAAAGAGCAGCGAAATTTTTGTGACGTACTAGTATCCGAAGATGTGCTTCATAAAGTGCCCAGTGACGCTAAAGAGGAATGGCCCTCCCTAGCAGAAACCATTCGTGAACTTTCAGTAGCGATGGTAGATTCGAGTCCGAATACAGTAATACAACTTGGGCTAGATGGATGGTATAGCACTTTCATTCGTGAGATTTATCCAAACTGGACGGAGCGTGAAGATGATCTAAATAGCTTAGTCAGTTTTGCCAGTCGCTTCGATACGATGGAGGAACTACTCGCCCAGTTAGTATTACTTGCCTCTGAAAGTAATGAACGCAGCGCTGAAGAGCAGCAGAACTGTTTACGGCTAACAACCATCCACCAAGCTAAAGGACTAGAGTTTCCAATCGTTTTTGTGCTTGGACTTGCCGATGGACTTTTCCCGCTGCAGCGCACCATTGATGAAGGAGATTTAGAAGAAGAGCGGCGCTTGTTCTACGTGGCAGTCACCCGCGCTATGGATGAGCTGTACTTAAGCTACCCAATGCTCAATCAAAAGGGTAACTCTGTACATCGCATGAATCCCAGTCGGTTTATTCAAGAAATTGACCCAAGCTGTTATGATACTCTACGCGTGGCACCTTCTAAAAGTTGGTGAGCGGCTAGCAATATACGAAGCTGACATTGACAAGGACTCTGGCCTCTTGCATCAAAAACTAATGCGCGCGCTATTACTATCTTCTCTTAGTATTTGCCTAATTTCCTGTGGGACGCTGTCCAAGCAGATCACAATAGAAAACAGTGTCACTATTGAAAATATTGAACCACGTTACATGCAGGAATCCCAATTTATTAGCATACGCGAATATATGACTGGCACCAAAGATACTAGTAAAAAAGTCATTTTACGCAGTGATCCTGGTGTACGAACTGGATTTTATTTTGTTCTAACTTTTGACACAAAGCTGCATCGCTTCCCTCCTGGATGTAGTATCATAGGCGAGTTCTATACGCCGCTCTCTTCTGACCCGAAGACACATCGCTTTATTCTTCCAATGCAACGAAAGAAGACGCGCGAAGTAATGATCGGATTAACTGGAGAGGATTGGCCGCTGGATGACCGATCCGCACCGAGCGCATGGCAATTCATAGTTCAAGATGCTAATGGCAAAATTATCGGGTCAAAGCAAAGCTACCTTTGGAGCCTATAAATCAAAATCTACTTACTATATTCATTACTAATGACTATTGAGACTTCCGACTATGGCTCTCTTAAAGGAGGTACAAAAGCCAAGCTATTTACCTTAAGTAATTCAAATGGTCTATGTGCTAAAATATCCAATTATGGTGGAATTATTACTGAGTTACACGTTCCTGACCGCGCAGGAATATTAGCCGATATTGCACTCGGTAAGGATTCACTAGATGACTATATAGATGGACATCCTTATTTTGGCTGTATCACCGGGCGCGTCGCAGGTCGCATAAGTGGGGCAAACTTCAAACTAGACGGAGCGAGCTATTCATTAATCAATAATGATGGACCAAATTGTTTGCACGGCGGACAGGTCGGTTACGATAAAGTCCTATGGAATGCCTCGGTCATCGACTGCGATGGCATAAAGAAGTTACTGCTTTCATTCAGTGACCTAGATGGTAATAATGGCTTCCCAGGTCGAATAGATTGTACAGTAACTTATGCACTTCTCGCTGATAATTCGCTAGAGATTACTTATAATGCAGTGACAACAAAGAGTACACCTTTTAATATAACCAATCATAGCTATTTTAATCTATGCGGAGCAGGAAATGGTGATATACTCGGCCACCAAATCCAGATCTTTGCTAGCTCAGTAGCCTCCACTGATGCCAATGGCACACTCTTAGGAAGATTCGATGAAGTGGTAGATGGCTATAATGACTTTCGCAAGCCTGTTACACTTTCAGAGCGTGAGTTGGATGCTGGCAATGCCGACATTCATTACTGCCTAGATGCTGGGCGCAGTCAATGCATTCAGCAAGCTGCTCATGTTTATGAACCTCAATCAGGGCGACAAATGGACGTATACACGACTCAGCCTGGAGTACAATTTTATGCAGGACTTGTCCTCGATGATAGTGGAAAAAATGGCATTCACTATAAAAAAAACTGGGGTTTTGCACTGGAGACTCAGGACTACGCAGATAGTGTTAACTATCCACAAATGGGAGGTGCGATGTTACATCCAGGCAATGCGTTTCAATCTAAAACGCTGTATAAATTTAGCGCTCGCTACTAGTATCTATTAGCCATGCAACGCATGAATTATTCAGGGAATTTGCTCCTTAATTGGTTTCATATTATGGACCTCTTAGCATTCTAATATGAGAAAGATAGCGATTATAGGTGGTGGTGCGGCAGGATTTTTTGCGGCTCTTGCTGCAGCGAAAAATAATCCAAGCGCACAAGTTGATCTCTACGAACGCGGGTCGCGCTTTTTAACCAAAGTTAAAATTTCTGGAGGTGGTCGCTGTAATCTTACACATAACTGCTTCGATCCAGATAGCCTATCGAGTCACTACCCACGGGGAGCGCGCGAACTAAGAGCTGCATTTTATCGCTGGCAACCACAAGATACGCTTGACTGGTTTGCAGCGCGAGGAGTCAAAACAAAAGTAGAAGCTGATGGACGTATGTTTCCTATCTCTGATGATTCACAAACGATCATTGATTGCTTTCTTAATGAAGCAAACAAGTACAAGATACGCTTGCACAAGCAGACTGGCTTACAGGACTTAAAGATTGAAGAGGATAATACCTTTCAGCTTGAACTAAGTGATTCTAGTGTAGTACGAGCAGATTCACTATGCCTTGCCTGCGGGTCACTCAAAGCAAGTCCGCTGTTAGAAGTACTACAAGTTCTTGGTCATGAAATTACGCCACTGGCTCCATCCTTATTTGCATTTAATGTTTCCGACAAACGCCTCAGTGGCTTAGCGGGCCTCGCTGTAAAAAATGCACAAGTTCAAGTACTACCAAATCCTAATACTCATTCTGGTCCTTTACTAATTACTCATCGCGGTTTAAGCGGACCTGCTATTTTACGCAGCTCCGCTTGGGAGGCACTAACGCTACAAGAGAGTAAATATCATTTTGATATACGAATAAATTGGCTCGGCGACCTTAAAGAAACACAACTGCGTGAACAATTTATTGTATTTCGTAAAAACTCTCCTAAAAAATCAATTAAGAATACCACCCTGAAAGCTCTACCAAAACGTCTATGGGAACGGCTCGTCCAGAACACTGGTATCGATGAATCAACCACTTGGGCACAACTTTCAAAGAAGTTAGAAAACTCTTTGGTGATCGCATGCCTAGACGGAAACTACTCGGTACAAGGTAAAACTAGGAACAAAGAGGAATTTGTAACCTGTGGAGGCGTTGATCTAAGGCAGATCGATTTTAGGCGAATGGAAAGTAAAATTATTCCTAATTTACACTTTGCAGGTGAGTGCATGAATTTAGACGGAATTACAGGAGGATTTAATTTTCAAGCTGCTTGGACAACTGGGTATATCGCAGGAGAAGCAATGGCTAAACGTAAAATTTAGCCTTGTTGATAGCTTCTACTTTTAGCCCGCCTTACGAAATAACCCTGTAGCAATTGTTAACATTACCAAATTAGGCATCCAAGCAGCCAGCCAAGCAGGAACTACCTGCCGGTCTCCTAATATAGTGGAAATACTTATTAGCACGTAAAACATTGCAAAGAAACCGATGCATTTAGACACCCCTACCATAGCATTATTTCTAACCCCAGAGACGGCTAATGGCACAGCAATTCCTACGATAACCAAGCAGCTAAATGGGCTAGCTAGGAGAGAGAAATATCTTGTTAAATAAGCTAGGGATGAAGGATTTTCATCAGGAGGAATTGCTTTAATAATACGCCGCAATTCATTTAACGATAGCTCACTTGGCTTTTTATTTAGACTCAGCATTAATAATGGATCTTCATCAAACTCTTGAAATGCTTTTTTTTCAAATGATTGCGTTCGCAGTGGGTCACCAGTCTCTGGGTCAAAAGTCAGCTCTCTGCCGTTCAAAAAGACCCAGTAACCTTGAGTGTCATCATAATAAGCTTCATTTGCTGAGATACGGAACAGTTCACGCTCATCGTAATTTCGAATGTGTACGGTGACTCCCATTGCCAGCCAAGCACGCTCGCTGAATCGATTCATCATCCACAAACGGTTTTGCTCACGATTATCAAAGCCTAGGTTGTAAACAAGACCAACTTGTCGTGCATCCAATTGATTCTCCTTGGATGCATACTCTAAATTCTCATAAAAAGTACGTGAACTTTCTACTGCTTTAGGTACAACTGAAGCTGTTAGGTACAACAAAAATGCAGAAAATACTAGAGCTATACACCACAGAGGACGACTAATCTGGAATAAGCTCTGTCCTGCCGAACGCATGGCAATAATTTCATAATTTCGATGTAAGTTACCAAAAGCAAATAAGATAGATACCAGAAATACTACTGGCATAATTATGGGCAGGTAAGTCGGTAGACGTAGCGCAAAGAAAAATCCTATTTCTGAAACACTTGCATTAGCCGCGAGTAACTCCGGCAAGCTGTCCAGCATACTTTGTAAGATTAGCACGCCTAGAATAACGCCCATTGTCAGCGCAAATCCTATCGTCCACTCCTTTAATATATATCTAGTTAATAACGACACCTACTGTATTTTTTTTAAGTTTTCTTCAAAGTCTCTTTACTTGCGACAATTTTTTTCTGGCATAACGGACCCAACATTGGAGATACTTTATTAAATACTGACTATGGCTAGACAAAATGAATCATGGAACTCACGCATTGGCGTGATTTTAGCGGTTGCTGGCAGCGCCGTTGGACTAGGTAATTTTTTGCGATTTCCGGGACAAGCTGCAGAATATGGCGGCGGCGCTTTCATGCTGGCTTACTTTATTTCATTTATACTGATCGGACTACCAATTTGTTGGGCAGAATGGGCAATGGGTCGACATGGTGGGCAAGCTGGATTTAATTCTGCTCCGGGCATTTTTAATTACATTGCTCGCAAGCCAGCATTTAAATATCTCGGAGCAATTGGAGTGCTAATCCCTGTAATTATTTACATGTACTATGTGTATATTGAAGCATGGTGCCTTGGATACTCGGTCAATTTTCTAACAGGAAATATGGACTTTAGTACTATAGAAGACTCAAGTGAGTTTTGGGGCAATTTTATCGGAATTGGTAAAAATGGCTCTGCCATTGGTTTCGGTTTAGGGCAGGTAGGCATCTACTTAGTTTTCGTCTTTGCTCTTAATTTCGTACTTATATACCGCGGATTATCGCGAGGCATAGAGTTATTCTGTACCTATGCTATGCCAACATTACTAATCATTGCAGTATTAATACTGTTACGAGTACTTACGCTTGGAACACCGGATTCTAATTTACCAGATCGTAATGTTAATAACGGCTTAGGATTTATGTGGAATCCAGTGAAGCATGTAGTCGAAACCAAACAAGAAGACGGTAATTGGATCCTCGATAAACAAATAGTTGATCGTGATTTATTAATTAGTGCACATGCAAGTGCCGCCGCAAAACCGGACACTACGCGTGTCAGAAAGGTGACTGTTAAAGAGCAATTATTAAATCCGCAGCTTTGGCTAGCTGCTGCAGGACAAATTTTCTTTTCGCTATCTGTAGGTTTTGGGGTTATTATTACATATTCTAGTTATCTTAGTAAAAAAGATGATATTGTTCTCAGCGGCCTTGCTGCAACAAGTGCAAACGAATTTTGTGAAGTCGCCCTCGGTGGGCTCATCACACTGCCAGCGGCAGTCACTTTTTTAGGCGTTGCGGGAGTGGCAGGAATGGGAACATTTGGATTGGGCTTTAATGTTTTACCAATGGTCTTTGCTAATATGGCGTTCGGCCATTTCTTTGGGTTTCTATTTTTCTTTCTTCTCTTTTTAGCTGCTGTTACTAGCTCACTGTCTATGCTCCAGCCCGGAATTGCATTCCTAGAAGAAAGCTTAAAAATTAATCGTAAGCAATCAGTAGCTATTCTTGGAATGATTACTGCGATCGGTTGCGGCTTCTGTGTCTATTACAGTGCAGACGTAAAAGCGCTCGATACCATGGACTTTTGGGTGGGTACTTTCTTAATTTTTATTCTATCCACCCTACAAATTATTATTTTTGGTTGGATTTTAGGTGTAAAGGAAGGCTTTCAAATCGCCCACGAAGGCGCTGCTATGCGCATACCACATATTTTTAAATTCATCATGAAATACATTAGCCCACTATTTCTGATACTGATTTTTGCAATGTGGGTTGCCACCAATGTCTTTGGTTTAAACTTCCAAACAGGCAATGCCGAGTACAGTAGTTATGTTCGTGACTTATTCATCGAACCAAATAAGGTAGCTTGGCTGAGTCTCTCTTTAATTGGATTAGTAGCAGCGCTATTTATCTGGTTGATTGCGCTCAACCCTAATTATAAACAACTAATAAAAAAGGATTAAATTATGACAAGCAGTGGATGGATTATCCTTACTGCCTCTGTGGGCAGCGTTAGTATACTATTTATCTGGTGCCTGTATAAAGTACTCACTACTAAAGAGTAAGACCTACGAGTAATCAAGCATTTGGAAGTAAAGGCGTGTACTCACTGGTATGAACGTGATACTTACAAATCATATGTGCTCTTAAACGCTTCACAAGTTCGATCAAATTCGCATCTCATCGCGTCACCATACGCGCACAAGTCTGGTATGTCGTGAGTGTTGTTTGTCTTTTCTCTATCGAGTGCGTGTTCAATCGATTGGTAAAATCTTGAGAGACGCTCCATGCCTAAGCTACCTGCTCCTCCTGCTATAAAATGAGCAATGGATGCTAGTTTTCTATAATTATTATCCACACATGCAATATCTCCATTATCTAATTTTTCACGACTTTCATTTACAAATAAAGTAAACATATGCTCAACTAAATCCCGCGATTTTTCATCGCTTTCATTTTCAAATAATCCTTCAAAATGAGCAGAATTAACAATCGGTAAACTGCTATCATAATCGACCCCGCAGATAGATGGAAATTTTGACATAAGCTTTCTAGCAATATTTATTCGTTAATCAACGTACCAACTGCCTCTTTACGAAACTCTTCTAAGCGGCTAACTACTTGTATAGGATCGTTAATTGTTAGCACTTCATCGACTAAGCCCTTCGCTTGATCCATATCAATCTTACGAATAAAATATTTCACCTCTGGTAAAAGACTTGAAGTAAGGCTTAATGAATTTGCGCCCATCCCAAGTAGTAGGCTTGCGTAAATTGGATCACCAGCAATTTCACCACAAACACTAATTGGTATATTCAGCTCACGGCATTTAGTAATGATTGCCTTAAGTGTCCGTAAAACTGCTGGGTGTGCAGGCTCATATAAATGTGCAACTTGATCGTTTAAGCGATCTGCAGCCATCAGATATTGAATTAAATCATTGGTACCAATACTAAAGAAATCAACCTCTGGAGCGAGCAGATCTATAATCATAGCAGCACTGGGAATCTCAATCATCGCACCAACCTCTATATTTGCGTCAAAAGCATGTCCTTCATCGCTTAACTCAAGCTTAACCTCAGCCAAATATTCATTGGCTTTTCGTAACTCGTGTAAACCACTAATCATAGGATACATTAGCTTAACATTACCGGAAGCGCTAGCTCGAAGTATGGCGCGTAATTGAGTCTTAAAAATCTTCGGATTTCCAAGGCAAAAACGAATAGCTCGAAATCCCATAAATGAACTGTCCTCATCTTGATCTGTATCGCCTATGGTCTTATCACCACCAATGTCTAAGGTTCGAATAGTAACGATACTTTTACCTGCTGCCTGAACAACAGCAGAGTATTCTTTATATTGAGCCTCCTCAGAAGGATAGCCATGATGCCGTAAAAAGACTCCCTCAGTACGGAACAACCCTACGCCATCTGCACACATTTCTTGGGCGATTTCCATTTCTTCAACTCCCTCAATGTTTGCCATTAATTCAATGGCTTGACCATCCGAACTCTCACTAGGCTCATTTAATACAGATTTAAAAATATTGTCTAATTTGAGACGCTCTCCAGCTATTTGACCGTATTGGTACAAACGATCTGCACTTGGATTAATAACTACGATGCCATCATATCCATCGACTAAAATCTGATCTCCGGTACGTATCCTCTCTGATACATCATGCATGCCTACAACTGCTGGAATTCGTAGGGAGCGTGCCATAATAACAGAGTGACTGGTCTTGCCACCTAGATCGGTTACAAAACCGAGTAATTTATGGCGATCTATTGCAGCAGTATCTGATGGAGTAAGGTCTGCACATATTATAATACTAGGTTCTTTGAGGTGACTAAGATCGACCTTCTTTACACCGACTAAGTTATGTAACAAGCGTCTAGATACATCCTGTATATCCGTCACACGCTCTTTCAAATAATCATCATCCATGGAGCTAAAGAAAGAAATATAGCGTAAAGCTACATCGTTGTAACAGTGCTCCACATTGTTTTTTGACTTACGCACTTCCGCTACAACTTCATCAATAAGCGCACTATCTTCTAGAACCATGAGGTGCGCATCAAAAATTCGAGCCTCTCCTTCTCCAAGACTCGCAGCTATCTTATTGCGAACTTCTGTAATCTGGCCACGAGTGGATAAGATCGCTTGCTCGAAACGCTCAATTTCAGCGTCTAATTTATCACTTTCAACTCTATAGCAAGGTACATCTAGCTCGTTTGGTTGATACAAATAAGCACGCCCATGGACAACACCCGGAGATGCTGCAATACCATGGAAAACGATCTCCTCTCTTGCAGGTTCAGTCACTGTTACAATGCGTACAAATATTATTACCTATCAATCAGATAAGCAATCAATCTATTACAGTTTCTAGATCACTCAGTGAAGTTTCAACCAAAAATACAGTCTCACCCCAAGCGCTTTGAATCATTTTTATTATCTTTTTTCTTTGTGCATTGGTAGTCACTCTTGCGATACAACAACTACCACTACCGCTTAACATACAGTGCACGCCCTCCTCTCTTAGAGTACCCAGCAATACATGAATTGGAATATACTTCTCACATACAGGTCGCTCTAAAGAATTCACCATAAGAGCCTCCCAATTACCGTTAATAGTAAATTCTGCTAATCGCTTATTTGCATCTACACTTGATTCGTAATACCGCGTAGCGTTTGTGGCAATTCGTGCATAAGCCCAAGAGGTATCAACACCAAAATCAGGACGAAACAATAACCACTTTTGTGACTTAATTCTTTCTAATAGTTTAGGTTCGATCTCGCTAACCACTTCTCCACTGCTCGTTATCAATGCAGGTGCAGTGCGAATAAAAAATGGGCAGTCCGAGCCAAGAGTAGCAGCTAATTCAAGTAAAGACGCATAGTTCAATGGTTCTCCTAATAATTGATTCATGCCTCGCAGGGCGGCTGCAGCATTGCTACTACCACCACCAAGGCCCGCCTGCATTGGAATAATTTTATCAAGCTTGAAAGAAAAATACACATCCGTAGCGATCGCTTTTCGAAACGCCGCTGCAGCCTGTATAATGAGATTTTTTTCTCCAGTAGGTACTCCCGATGCCTCGCAGAGTAATTGATCCTTTCCCTCTACTTGGCAAATGTGGAGACGATCGCCGTAATCCAAAGGCAGCACGAGGGAGGTCAAATTATGCAAGCCGTCTGCACGACGATCGTGAACAGACAGCATTAAATTTATCTTAGCTGGAGAGAATAGAAACATACTAGAAGTTACCATGTTAGCTTAAAAAAATAACACTTCTGATAGATTATAATAAGCAGGACTATGCCAGCAAAAATCTAATAAATACGCTTTGCCACTACAGAAAAATCACAACATAGTACAATAATGACAAATCAAAAAGACTGTGGACTCATTCTTGCGCTTGATATGGAGACACGCGAGGAAGCATTGGAGATCCTCGACCATTTGGGCGATTCCATAGAGTGGGTGAAGATCGGCCTGCAGCTATTTACTGCATATGGGCCAGATTTTGTAAGAGAGATTGCGGAGCGTAATTACCGTATTTTTTTAGACCTTAAATTACACGATATACCTAATACAGTAGCTAAAGCAGTACGAAGCATTGCGCAGTTACCAGTCGAGCTTCTTTCACTACATGCAGCTGGTGGACCTGAAATGATAGAATGGGCAAATCAAGTTCGCCTCGAGCACTCGCAGCAGCTCAGGTTGCTTGCTGTGACTGTATTAACTTCAATGAGTAGCGAACAGTTACAAGCGCTCAATGTAAAAGTAAGTGCAGAAGAACAAGTCCTTCACCTAGCTAAAAAAAGTTTAGAGGCTGGAGCGCAAGGGCTAGTTTGTTCGCCACTAGAATTGCCTGCTCTGCGCGACCAATTTGGCTCCGATCCTTTGATTGTAACCCCTGGTATTCGTCCTCAAGGTAGCGACATTAATGAGCAAAAGCGCGTTATGACTCCAAGCGCAGCCGCTCAGGCAGGTTCGAACTACATTGTAGTTGGCCGGCCCATACTACAAGCAAACAACCCAGCGCTCGCAGCAATAAATATACGCGCAGAGCTTAAGTTTTGAAGTTAATGATTTGTAGCTACAACTAATAACTTTTTAATAAAATGGCTAAAAACGTAGCACTAATTCTCGCCGCAGGCAGTGGCACTCGTATGCAAGGATCTACTGCAGATAAGATACTTGCGCCCATCGCTGGCGAGCCAGTGGTTTGTTACAGCGTGCGCGCTTTTATTAGTAGTGGTGTCTGCGATCAAATTACTATCGTTTATAAAGACTCGCAACAGCGCAAAAATCTTGAAGCAGCAATCGCAGCGATAGACTTTGATTATACTTGGGTACAGGGGGGAAAAGAGCGCCAAGATTCTGTGTTTAACGCCCTCCTGTCGCAACCCGATGACTGCGAATATATCTTTATCCATGACTGCGCTAGGCCGCTTATTTCGACTAAGGCGATACAAGATCTGTATACATCGGTAAAAATGCACTCTGCCTCCGTGCTAGCACGCCCTGTCAGCGATACCATCAAGCGCGTTACTTCAACTAAACTTGATACGCCAAACGAACTTGAAGACTTGGACCGCTCGCGCCTCTGGGCAATGGAGACTCCTCAAGCATTTTCCTATACAAAAATATGTGAGGCGTACGAGCAAGTCATTGCAGATAAAGTAAGTGTTACCGACGACTGTGCAGCAGCGTCTTACGTGAATATAAAGTGTTGTATAGTGACAAGTGATGAGCCAAATCCAAAAATTACCACGGCCTCAGATTTAGACTATATTACTTGGCTAGTCGAGCAACGCTAAGGCAATTGCTGCGTTCTAAACGTGGCTACCTTGCTAACGCCATTCATGTTTTGGATAGCGTCCTGCCAGCTCTTTACGTACATGCTGATACGCACCGTCCCAGAACCCGTCTAAGTCATCGGTTAAATGTGCGGGTCTTCCATTAGGAGCCAGTAGCTCTACAAGTAGCGAAACTTTACCATTAGCGATGCGTAAGCTCGACCCAGAAACATCATAGAAATCTTGAAGCTTAGAAGCAATAAATGCGCGCCCATCTGACTCATAACGAATACTAACAGGCTTCTTACGTAGTGGTAATTGCAACTCCAACGGTGCATAGTTGTCCAGATAGTACTGCTGTTCCGATAAGATCCATTGTTTTATTATTGGAAATACTTGGCGGTCGCGTAAATCACGATAACCCAAGGCCCCATGGCATACTTGCTCAGTTAATAATAAACGAGCGGCCGAATCAATCGGGGAAATTTCTGTTTCTGGGCAGTGTAAAGCTACAAAGTTTACTCTTTGTATCCAATTTTCAACTAAAGTATCCCAGTTACGTAATTCTAAGTTCCCCGCAACTACCTGCTCGGCAAGAAGTGATGCCGCACAGGCCATATCTGGCTCTTTGTGATCAGATGTTTCCAAAACAAGCGATCGGAAGCGCCGCTCTTGCTGGCACACAACACGCTTTTGCTTTGAGTCATAGTAGGTCTGCTCACCAGACTGAAAATCATTGGGGTACATATTCTCTAGCCAAGTAGCATCAATGGCGGTAGCCATGCCGAGTAATATGGTAACCTCACCCCTAAGCTCACGCTCTTCAATTTCTGCTACAACAAATAATTTTCCTGATACAATGCTTTCGCGGCGAAGTTCTCCTATATGACCGCGCACCATATTGCAAAGCCTAGATCCGCGATCCTTGCGCAGGCTTAAGTGGTCCGCAAATGCAGTTAATATACACTTACAAATTTCAATGTTTGTAGAATTAGGAGAGCATTTATTTGATGAATTATTAGCAATGGAGCGCGTACATTCGGATAATTGCTTCGCAGCACGCCCTGCTTGCCGAGCCCCGCCCGC
>JAKVCN010000051.1 GCA_022448585.1 Puniceicoccaceae bacterium
GAGCTATATCTGTATTGTTTACAAGTGCGTCGATTCTTTGCTTTGGTTCGATGCCATCAGGAAAGTGCATCAATAAAGGTACCTTTCCAGATTCTTCATAAAAGTGACGCTTATCAATTAGCCCATGTTCTCCCCAACTAAAGCCATTATCGCCCATGTAAATAACGAGGGTTGAATCGGTTAGCCCAGCTTCATCGAGGTATTTCATAATTTGCCCAATGCTATCATCGACCCCGAGTAGGGTCTCGCAGTAGTTGTGCACCTGCTCTTGTAAACTTCGATTTTGGTGGTACATATAGTCCACTCCGTGCCAGCTAATGCGCTGCTGCTGTACCCACTCAGGCCATTTCAAGTCACGATATGCGCCAGTTTTGGTTTGTTCAAAAGTTGCTGGTAAAGTATACGCTTCGGTACCATAGATACCTTTGTGCCGCTGCGCCGGAGCGAACTCTGCATGGACTGACTTATGCGATAGATATAAAAAGTAGGGTTGGTTCTTTGGTTGCGCCTGCATCCATTCGATTGCGTGCTCAGTGAGCAAATCTGTAGTATAAACAGTTTTGTTATATTGAGTATGCTTGCCATTAATATTTAGTAGTGGTCCATAATAGACTCCTTGTCCCTTAAAACTTTCCCAGTGGTCAAAGCCTGGTTGCGGGTCATCCGTGTGGTCTCCCATATGCCATTTTCCAAAGAATGCCGTCTCATATCCGGCTTTTTGCAAGTACTCTGGGAAATAGGTCAGTCCGCCAGGATTAGGCGCTTGATTATCGACAATTGTGTGTTGATGGGCGTACAGACCCGTTAAGATTGTGGCACGGCTTGGAGAGCAAAGAGAGGTTGTAACGTAGGCATTACTAAAATGAGCACCACCGCTAGCCATGCGGTCCATATTTGGTGTTTCCAGCCAAGGTATTTTCCCTGTGAAGCCCATGAAGTCATGTCTGTGGTCGTCGCTAAGAATGAAAATAACTCGATCGGGCATCGCATCACTTTTTGCGATTATTGGAGTTACCAGTCCAATAAATGTGGCGCTGATAATAACCAGCAAGCGAGCGCGCACTAATAAGGGTAAGTCGGAGGATTGCATATAGCTTATATGACCTCACTTACCAGGAGCGCACAAGAAATAATTGCACGCTAAATAGTAGGAATATATAAAATTAATTTACGTCTTGTTGCAGGATAATTTTTAACTGAGTGTATTTTTATGATGTTTGTCCTAAAGCGAGAGAATGTGCAGTTACTCGTACTGTCCTTATATTTTTATTTATCTTTCGCTCTGTGTGCCGGTGCACAATCGAAGCCGAATATACTCATTCTTGCTATCGATGATTTGAGACCCGAACTAGCTTGCTATGGTGCTTCTCATATTCATAGCCCCAACGTAGATCGACTTGCTGCCACTTCGATGCAGTTTGATCAAGCATATGCGCAGCAGGCTGTTTGTTTACCTTCTCGGATAAGTTTATTTACTGGAATGCGTCCAAATTCTACTGGTGTGCACGATTTACAGACAAAATTCCGAGACACTATTCCACAAGCAGTAACGCTTCCTCAACACTTTTCGAATAATGGTTATAAGACGATTGGCATGGGTAAGGTTTATCATGACGAGCAGTGGAACGAGTGGTCTGAGTGGATAGATGTTAAAAAATACGCTCCACTTAGTACTTATCACTCCAAGAAGAATCTAGAGCTGCAGAAAAAACTTATTAGTGAAGCAAAACAAAAGGGTCTCAAAGGCAGACCCTATAGGCGCTATGTCAGTGGACCCGCATATGAAGCAAGTAGCGCAGCGCCTGAGCGTAATTATCATGATGGCGCTATGACCGATCTTGCTATTAAAGCCTTAAAGGCCGCTGATGATCAGCCTTTTTTTATGGTGGTCGGTTACAAAAAGCCACACCTTCCTTTTGTTGCTCCACAAAAATACTGGGATCTTTACGATCCTAAAGAAATTCAATTACCTGATAATTATTACCCAGCAAAAGAGGCACCCTCTATTGCTCAGATGACATGGGGAGAGTTACGCGCATATTCAGGTATTCCTGCCAAAGGGCCTGTCGATACATTGACAGCGCGCCAATTAATTCGCGGTTATTATGCTTGTGTCAGCTTTGTGGATGCCTTGATAGGACGGTTGCTCGATGCGCTTGAGGAGCAGGGTTTAGACGATAATACGATCGTTGTACTATGGGGAGACCATGGATGGAAACTAGGCGAGCATGCAATGTGGTGTAAGCATACCAATTATGAAATTGACGCGCGTGTGCCCTTAATTATCAAAGTGCCAAACAATGGATACCCAAGCGGACGTAGTAGTGCCCTTGTTGAATTAGTCGACTTGTATCCGACGCTATGTGAGCTAACGGGGTTAGATATACCCAGCGATTGTGAGGGCACTAGTCTCGTTTCTTTAATCAAGAATCCGGCTGCCGAGTGGACGGAGTATGCATATAGTCAGTACCCGCGAAGAGGCACTATTATGGGGTATTCGATTAAATCAAAGGAGTGTCGCTACACTGAATGGATTAATGAAGCATCTGGAGTAATTGTGGCTCGCGAATATTATGATCATGTGAAAGATCCTAAAGAGAACAAAAATGTAGTAAAAGAGGCTTCCTATTTTTCTAATATAAATCGACTATCAGCACTGCTAAATAAACAACGGAATCAACAATATGGCTTTTAAAGATGATTTTGCATGGGGTGCTGCAACTGCAGCCTATCAAATAGAGGGTGCTGCTGCATTAGATGGTCGTGGACCATCTATATGGGATACTTACTGTGACAAGCCTGGAGGAACTAGAGACGGCTTTTCTGGTGCTGTCGCATGTGACCATTATCATCGCTATGTAGAGGATGTAGCCTTAATGCGCGACATTGGACTAAAGGCATACCGCTTTTCTATCTCTTGGTCACGGGTACTTCCTGAGGGAATAGGATCGATCAATTCGAAAGGTCTAGATTTCTATGATCGCTTAGTCGACGAATTACTCGATAAAAATATCAACCCTTATGCGACACTTTTTCATTGGGATCTTCCTCAAGTCTTACATCTAAAGGGTGGTTGGTTGAACCGCGATAGTGCCGATTGGTTTGCTGAATATTCTAAGATAGTTGCGCAAAAACTTTCTGACCGCGTGAAGCACTGGTTCACATTAAACGAGCCACAATGCTTTATTGGTCATGGCTTACTAACTGGCATAAAAGCACCTGGTTTAAAAATGAGTCTAAGCGATGTGCTAACGGCCACTCATCATAGCCTACTAGCGCATGGCCGAGCAGTACAAGTGATTCGATCGGTGGATTCATCTGCTGCAATTGGTGCGGCACCTACTGGCTCGGTAGCTTTTCCAAAAAGTGAATCTCCTGCAGATATACAAGCAGCTTATGATGCAACTTTCTCGGTTCCGGGAGAAGGTGAGTTAAATCCAGAAGGAGTAAATTCATGGATGGTTTCTGGCGAGGCTAGTTGGAATATTGCTTGGTACACGGATCCAATTTTTCTCGGAAACTACCCAGAAGAAGGCTTACGTTCTTTTGGTAGTAATGCCCCCAAATACACCGAGGCGGACATGAAACTGATTAGTGAACCACTCGATTTTTGTGGTATTAATCTGTACAATGGTTGGCGCGTAGAGGCTAGCCAGCGGGGCAATCGTTGGGAAGAAGTTCCTGCATTACAAGGTGCACCGCTAACTGCTTTTAAGTGGCCGGTGACTCCTGAGATTCTATATTGGGGACCACGCTTTTTTCATGAGCGCTACAAGAAACCCATATACATAACAGAAAATGGTATGTCTGCTAATGATTGGGTCGAGGTCGATGGTGAGGTTCGTGACTATCAACGTCTCGATTTTGTGAAGCGATATTTACAACACTATAAACGAGCTGCAGATGAAGGTATCCCCGTAGATGGTTACTTTTTATGGTCTCTACTAGATAATTTTGAGTGGGCGGAAGGCTACCGTGAACGCTTTGGAATCATTCATGTCGATTATGCCACGCAACAGCGCACTCTTAAAGAATCAGCAAAATGGTACTCTGGGGTCATCGCCTCAAACGGAGCCGATCTATAAAAAAGCTTTTTTAGAAATTAGGGTAGGGTAATATCAATCCAGTCCAGGTTTACTCCAGGATCCGGCGACGCCACGATTTTTAATTCCGCTGACTGTCCTGCTTCAAAGTTTAAGTGGACATATTGGGTAGTCCAAGAGTCAGTACTTCCAGTACCTGGGAATAATATGTCGACTGCTTGTACGGTAGTGTCTGCATCATTGCGCGAAATAAGACGTATCGTGCGGCTTTCAGAGCTAGAATAGCGAATCTTTAGTGCGTATGTCCCATCTGCAGGAATGTAAAGGTCTTCAGTACGCACGAAGATACTGCTTCCTGTGGTTTCAGGAAATGTAATGTATCCACTACCTTTATATCCTGGGAATTGATCGCTTGAAGTGACGCCAACTAATATACCGTTTTCGAACTCGTAGTGTCCGACCAATGCTTCCACAGGATCTGGATCAAAAGCACGAAGTGATGGATTTTGTATAGTACCACTAGGGCCAAGCGTCCAAGCGCCCATGCCTTTTGTGGAAGCTTCATTTTGGTACATATTCCAGTGAGCCCACGACATATTTCTGGCTTCTGCTTGCATGCGTATCCAACTAAGCCATTTCTTACGATCATTGCCACTAGCATCTGCTTGGTTATCCACGCCAAACTCTCCTAAATAAATTGGTAATGGCTCGGTAAAGTTTCGCGTAGCCCAATTATTATTAGCCGTGACAACTGCGTCGAAGTCAGTTGCTACGAGATTCAGTTCAGTAGTGGTACCCCATACTGGATTGTAAATATTCTGATTATCAATAGTGTAATCTTTTTTAGTGAAACTTTTCGGATCGTAATAGTGGAAGGTGCCTATCAGATAAGGGTCATTTGCAGGAATTTCATCGTTGTTAAAGGCATCTATCAAGGCTTGCCGAGTAGTAAAACCATCACCTGGAACAATGACGATGCGCTTCTCATTTCCACTGCTCGATCGTATTGAAGCGAGCGAGGTGGAAATAATGCGCTCCGCGTCATGGTAACTGTGGGGCTCGTTAAAAACTTCAAATACTACATAGCTCAAGCTATAATCAGAGAAATGATCGGCTACTTGCTCCCAGATCTTACCAAGCTTTTGAAAGGCATCTTCTTTTTCTGCTTCTGTTGCATTTTCTGTGATAAATTGATTTGAGTTTGCCCAGTTATGGACTGGATCAATGACAGCTATCAAGCCCTCTTGTATGCACCAATCCACCATCTTTTGCAGTACTAACAGATCCTCATTTGGTAGTGTATAACTCGGCGCTATACCAGCGACTTCATCCATTTTATAACCGATGCGGCAGTGGGAGAAACCGCTTGTTTTAAGCAATTGGTAATCTTCTAGTGCGCCTTGATCATTCATCGCTTTAGCAGCCATGAAACTGTTGCCTCGGTGCAGTCTATCATTTATGCGATGGGCTTCGCTTCGTAGCTCGATGGGATTTCCTACTAGCAGACGTATGTTATCCAAGTAAACACTTGAATTGTTGTTACCTAGAAAAAACTTAATCTTCCCACTACTTACATCAGCGGCAGAAAAAGTGAATGGTAATCGGTATGTTTGCGATTCGGTGGTAAGAGGTAGGTCATTGAAGTTTGCTATACTTGTATTATTATTTCCCTCCCCATACTGTACCCATACTCGAATAGTGCGAGCACTTGTAGCGCGCGCATCAAATTTAAGGGTATAGCTTTGGTTCTGGATTAATGGTAAGCCAGTTTGGTTGAGAAGCACATGCGAAGGTCGTGTTCCACCGTTCGTGATATCTACAAACAATTCACCATCACTGACTGAAAAATTAGCCGAAGCTCCGTTGTTATCGTTCAGATTCCAGCTAGATGTATCATTAGTAAAATCGCTGTTACTTGTTAAATTAATAGAATCAGAGATGGCTAGTTTATAAAATCGAGCATCGCTTTCTGCGAGATTTGCTTGCCATGTGTTTGGTAAAACTGAAGTGCCTTGCTGTACAGATGAGATAATGCTGAAGCTATCAGCACTTGTTAAATCAGAAGATTCTAAGATTTGATAATATTTTCCAGTTTGGCTAGGCCAGCTAAGCTCAATCTGAGATGGGTTCGATATACTATTACTGATACTTAATTGAGCGTTAACTACGATTGCCGTAAAAAGGGTTGCAGCAAAGATTACAGTTCTGGGGTATAGTTTCATTAGAGTGGTTTTGTGGTGCAGTGGTAATAATAAGGGTATCTGTTAAAATATTTATAGTTGCCACTCAATGCTAGAAATTTTCAGATATAACTTCTTTTCTTAGCTAATTTATTACAAATATTGTTTCTTCGATTTTATTATTTACCATTATTTTTACATTTTATGTCTACCTCTAACTTATTCTCTCTACTTTTATTATTGATTACTTCTGCGAAACTAGTGCTAGCATCGACATTGGTGACGAAGGAAGAATGGACTTTTTCTGACCCTGATGGGTCAGAAACTACTAGTTCAATGAGTAATTTAGGCAATGCTTTCTCCAGAAAAGATTTCGGTTCGCTCAATATTTCTGACCAATCTTTACAGTTTGGATATGATGGACAAACGGATAAGATTTTTTCAGTTAACCAGTTTACTGGACCTGTGCCTTCAGAGGGCATCGTTGAAATGAGTTGGACTTTTTCATCGATTGATTTTTCGCGAACAGCTCTTGCTTCTGGAATTGCAAATGTAGGTTTTGATTTTCGTGATCAAGCTGGCACTCCTTGGATGTTAAAGGATGATACCCTACTTGCGGGGGTGCGCTTATCCCATCAAAAGGGAAAAACCCGCGTCCAATTGCAGTCTTCGGATGTTCCAAAGTACACGACAATTAAGATTTTCCCCTATGCCGTTTTTGCAGAGGAGCTCAAAGTTCGTGTGCGTTTTGATTTTGATCAGGCAGGAACTGTAGGCTCTTTGCAGGTCATTTTACAATCAGGCGAACAGGAAGAGGAGTACGTAGTTAGCGACGGAGTCCTTCCCGTGGGTGCAAATTTAACTGGTTATCGTATCATTCAACAAACAAGAAATGGGAAGACCAATTGGGCGTTGGGTGACTTAGTAACTGTAAATGAGTATAGGCTAAGTGCTTCTAATTAAACAAAAGTTTCTTAAATTGTGTAAAAGAAAATCTAGTAATACTGGATCTTAGACATCATTTATTGCTAGCTTTTGCCTATCTGCCTTAGTTTCTTCAATAAATGTATTTTGGTAGCTAATAGACTGGGATCTGCTTAGGGGCTTTTTGAGTGTTTTATAGGATCCATTTGCATTCAAATAGTGTGTATGCATGTTATCTTTCATGTAGATTTCTAATATGTGAAGTATTTTGGCACGAATTTCTTTATTTTCGATTGGAAACATGACTTCGACACGTCGGTAAAAATTTCTTGGCATCCAGTCAGCACTGCCAGCGTAAACACGAGGTGACTTCTTCGAGGAATTCTCGAAATAGTAAATACGACTATGCTCTAAATAGCGACCAAGTAAGCTACGCACTGTTATATTATCACTGATACCTTTGACCTTAGGTACTAGGGCGCAAGTGCCGCGTACAATTAGATCAATTGTGACTCCTGCCTGTGAAGCTTTATAGAGGTAGTCGATTGTCTTTTTGTCAATTAAGCTGTTTGCCTTAATAACGATTCGGGCAGGCTTTCCAGCTTGTGCGTTTTTTATCTCGGTTTGTATGAAGCGCACTATAGAAGGCTGCAAATTAAAGGGTGCTACCAATAGCTTACTAAACTTTGGGTTTGGGTTTAAACCTGTTAAGGAATTAAACAAGTTTGCTACATCAGAAGTTATCGTTTTGCGCGAAGTAATGAGACTTAAGTCAGCGTACAGTTTGGCTGTATTCGTATTATAATTGCCAGTGCCTAGATGAGTATAATAGCGCATTCGATTACCTTCTCGCCGTATGATTAAGCAAGCTTTACAGTGGGTCTTTAATCCTGCTAAGCCATAGACTACTTGGACGCCTACTTCCTCGAGCTCTTTCGCCCAGCGGATATTATTAGCTTCATCGAAACGAGCTTTTAGCTCAATAAGCACAGTAACTTGTTTGCCATTAATTGAAGCATCTTTGAGAGCCTGAACGATCAAAGAATCTCCCGATGTGCGGTAGAGGGTTTGTTTGATCGATAGTACATGAGGATCTTTAGAAGCAAGGGTTATAAAATCTACAAAGGGCTGAAAACTATCGTATGGATGATGGAGTAAATAATCGTTATTACGTATGTTGTTAAAAAGGTTTTCTTGCTGCTCTAATTTGGGGTTTATGTAGGGTGTGTAGGGTTTAAATTTTAGATCGGGTCTGTCGATTAAGTCATAGGCACTCATTAAGCGGGCGAAATTTATAGGTCCATTAATAGTGTAAACACTTTGGGGTTCAAGTTTGAGCGCCTCGAGTAATTCTTTTTGCAATGCAAGATCTGCTCCAGGAGCAATCTCTAGGCGTACAACTGCCCCTTTTTCACGATTGATCAGTTCGTCCTCAATTTTACTAAGAAGATTAGTAACTTCTTCTTCATCAATATACAGTTCGCTATTTCGAGTAATACGGAAAGGTGCTGCACATCTAGTGCGATATCCAGGAAACAAGTCTTTGATGAAATTCTTAATAATATCGCTAAGCGCTATGTAAACTTGGGCGCTATCTCGACGTGGAACATTTATCTTAACGATTCTAGGTAGAATGCGAGGAACTGTAACAATCCCCATAAGACTTTTGTTCTTTGACTTTTTTTGGTCTATAATTGCAGTTAATATATAGAGAGCTTTATTAATTAAGTGCGGAAATGGATGTGCTTGCTCAATAGCGATTGGCGTGAGTATAGGGAGTACTTGCTGCTCAAAATACTGCTTTACCCATTGTTTTTCCTTACTAGTCAGCGCACAGTAGTCACGAAAATATATTTGTTCTTTTTCTAGTTTTGGAACGATTTTATTGTACCAACAGTTGTACTGATCATCGATCAACTCTTTTACGATCCTTTCTATGCGATTTAATTGATCTTTTGGTTCTAGTCCATCGGGTCCGCATTCCACATGGCCAGACTTGATTTGCTGCATTAAGCCCGCCACTCGAACCTCAAAAAATTCATCTAAGTTGGAACCAACAAATGCTAAATATTTCATGCGCTCTAGCAGTGGATAATTCTTTCCCTCTGCTTGCTCGAGCACGCGCCGATTAAAAGCGAGCCAACTAAGCTCACGATTCAAATATGGGTAGGGTTTTTGTTTATCCATTGTCACTGATTGAAGTGTTCAAGTATATCATGAAGTTGAAGGACATCGCTAATCAAGTGTAGATGTCTACAGTTAATTAGTCCTCCTTGATGCTAACACGAATACTTTCAGCGATGCGCTGGCTACTGCCTTGGTTTTTTTTATGCCAGGCCTGCGCGGCATTGCTCATCTTTGTTAAGGTAAATGGATCATTGAGTAGTGCGACACACTTTTTATGAAGCTCTTCAAAATTTGCGACATATTGACCGGCGCCCGCGTGAACGAGGGAATGAGCGACAGCCTTAAAGTTATTCATATTAGTACCCATTACTATTGGTTTTCCAAGACCAGCTGCTTCAATCGGAGTTTGACCTCCACGATTGGGGGATAGACTCTTTCCAATAAATACAAGATCTGCAATTTGTGATAAATTGGCTAGTTCGCCGGTAGTGTCAGCTAAATGAATACGAACTTTTTGAGTAATTGGTTTTGCGCTCGATCTGCGATACCAAGGTAGTGCTTGCGCATCGAGTAGTTCTGCAATTTCACTGCCACGCTCCGCATGGCGTGGAACTAGTAATAAGCTACAAGTGGTACCATTTTCTAATAGTGATTGATGTATCTTAATTAAAGTTTCCTCTTCTCCTGGCCAGGTTGAGGACCCAACTAAGATTAAATCATTTTCATCAAATCCTAGAGCCATTTTCAGCGCGGCTTTTTCATCATTACTGAGTGTTGATGGTACAGCTACATCGAATTTGATATTACCTGTACACGTCGTTCGATATGGCTCAGATCCAAGCTCGAGAAAACGTTTTAGATCCGTATCACTAGCAGCAAAGATATGCTCTATTTTTAAAAGTAGCCTTTTCGCAAGAGGATGTAATCTTTTATAACGTGTAAAGCTACGATCCGAAAGTCGTGCATTGATAAGAAAAGTAGGAACACCTTTACGCTCTGCCCGGTGCAGGTGCTCTGGCCATAATTCGCTTTCGGTTAAAATGATAACGTTTGGCTGAATTCGTTGCCATGCAAGTCGTGAGAAGAGCCAAAAATCAATTGGGAATATTCCTACAAATAGTACACTCGATGTGTATCTTTTACGTGCTTCAGAATATCCTGTACTAGTTGTAGTGGTGAGAACAATTTCAATATCTCCACGGTCTTGCAGGGCATTAATTAAAGGAGCGATTGCCAAGACTTCACCAACGCTGACTGCTTGCAGCCAGATACGCTGAATTTCTGGCTTGGGATCGGGTAGGGCTGTGAAGCACCCAAAGCGGTGACTGAAGTCTTTTGCGTAGCCTCCGCGCCTACACATACGCAGTAAGTAATAGGGCAGTGAAAATAATACAAGAGGTATAAAAATTAAGCGGTAAAAAAGAATCATAATGATTGCTGGCTTACTGTACTAATCAGACTATTTTGATGGCTGGATCCAAAATGAATCAATTAGAATATACCGAAGCACTCAAAGGTGAAAGCTTTCCATGAGAATTGCCAGTAAGCGTTGAGTAGATTAGTTTCATATTATTAACATAATTATTTATGTTATATTTTTGGTCTCCGCGATTTATTGCCACTAGAGTAACTTCCTCGTTATAGTACCGCTCGAAAATAATTACATCATCATTATTTATCTCTATCAATCTAAAGTTTCCCTTCTGTAAAGCTTTAGAACTTTGCCGCAATTTTAAGACTGATCGGTAAAAATTCTGTATTTCGATATCTATTTGATGCCATTTAGCCGGCATCCGGTCTTCCGGATCGTCTGCGCCAAACATACCAAGCTCGGTTCCATAGTATAGCATAGGAGAACCTATGTAAGTTGCTTGGAATAGAGCTACTAATTTCCATATTTCTCGACAAATAGTATCTGGCGCAGTATTTTTATAGCCTGCACTTCTAGAGCTAACCCGTACGCTATTGTCGTAATCATACGATTTAGTATCCTTATATTCTTTATAAGTATTACGGTTAACAATAGCCGAAGCAACACGCTGAGTATCGTGTGAATCAACTAAATTTTGCATGGCTAACGCGCTTTCAATAGACCTCTGAGCTAGAGATTTTTCTAAACGCTGCACAAACTCTTGTGCAGATATTTTAGCATCTATTAACCAACCCTTTGTAGGAATGGCGAAACCATTGTAATTCATTGCAGCACTAAAATGGTTTTCTTCAATGAATGCAGCAGATGGTCCCCAAATTTCAGCAACAGTATAAGCTTGAGGATTTATCTTACGAACGTGTTTGTGCCATTCTCGCCAAAACCCATTAGGTATTTCCTCTGCTACATCAAGACGCCAACCGTCAACACCATCTTCTGGATTGCCATCATTATTAGGATCCATCCAGCGCTTAGTAATATTAAAAATGTAATTTT
>JAKVCN010000052.1 GCA_022448585.1 Puniceicoccaceae bacterium
GAAAACGTCCATGTTAGAACCTGGTATTCCCTCTACAAGGCAGGTGTAACGCATGCTTTAGGAGGTGCCAGTTCTGGAGCGATTCGTACTGACTGGGACTACGACGATCTTGTTATCATTGATGATTTTATGGTTATGGAGAGTCATCGGACACAAAATATTTTAGATTTTGCCGGCATTGAGAGGCCTGGAATTTTTGCCAATTACGCAGAGCCATATAGTCCATCATTACGGAATCTTCTGATTGATGAAGCGCGAAAGGCGCAGCCTGGTTACACTGGCAAGCTATGGGAGCGCGGTGTTTTTGTTCAGCATAATCCTGGTCGCTTTGAGACAGCTGCAGAAATTAGGGCGATGCGAATACTCGGCGCTGATTTAACCAGCGAGAATATTGGTACTTGTACAGTTTACGCTCGTCAACTCGGCATACGTTGGGCAACCTTGTGTTCAATTGCAAATCCTGCAGTTGGCGTACGACCTTTTGATTTTAAGGACATGCAAGCGAGTGTACAGAGGATTGCTGCCCAGGCGATTCCTATAGTGTTAGAATCGATCGCTCGCATACCAGATGAAGCCATGGCTCCTGAGCCTGCCAGCACTGGAGAGGTTTTTACTGGATCTTACACAGATCCCGATTCTAAGTCTTCTAATATTATTGAGTCCACTGGGAATGAGTAGAGCTGGGTGCTTTGCAATATTAACAAAGTATTTTAATCCCATTGTTGGAGAACTATTCTACTGCTAGTATCCCTTAATTAGGTATTAAGAAATGAATGATAAGCAGGCTTGCGAAGCACTACGCAGGGTAAATTTGCTTGCGGCGAAGGCAAAAAGTAATGGTAAGCATCCATTTGCCGCAGTTCTACTAGCGGAAGATACACAGACCATTCTATTATCTGCTTGTAACGTTAGTACCGTAAAGCATGCCGAGATCGAACTAGTGCGCAAGGCCGTAGAAATATATGACTCTGAGTTTTTATGGCGCTGTACTATAGTCACTAACTTTGAGCCATGTGCGATGTGTACAGGAGCTATTTATTGGGCTAATGTTGGACGCATTGTTTATGGTGCTTCGGAAGCGGAGCTAATTAAGTTGACTGGGGCCCATGAAGAAAACCCAACACTTAAAATGCCTTGCCGAGAAATTATAAAAGCGGGGTCGAAGCGAATTAAAGTACTAGGACCCTATGATTGCGTGCAAGACGAGATACTAGAATTACACCGTAACTTTTGGTTATAACTATACAAGCTAGATGTACGAAATTAGTCCGAAAGTCTTAGCACGTTTTTATTTCTATTTCCTCTTATCCAGTAGACAACTAAGTAAACAACGGGTGTATCGAGAAGCGCTACTAGCAGCTTTAATAAGTAAGAACCGATAATTACTTTTGGTAGTACTGAGTTTGGAATAACCCCATAAAATCCAATGGTATAAAAAATTATAGTATCAAAAAACTGTGAGCCCCATGTTGAAACATTGTTTCTTAACCAGAGCATCCTGTCTCCGGTTTTTTTCTTAACCCATTCAAAGACGTAGATGTCCCATAACTGAGCGAAAAGCGTTGCTACCACAGAACCAACGACAATTCGTGGCGCAGCACTAAAAATAGTAATATAAGCGTCATTATTTGGCCAGCCATCTGCCGCAGGAAGTAGTGTAGCAATGTAGATAAGAACGGTTGCAATTATATATACAGCAACGCCTAAGTAGACCATCAGACGAGCGCGTTTTGGTCCCCAAACTTCCGCGACTGCGTCAGTACATGGAAAAGTAAAAGCATGGGCAAAAGATCCATAGCTGAAGGCAAGCATTCCAAGCCCAATGTAAGATAGATCTAGCGGCACAAGCTTCACAGTGATGGACTGAAGGATGCCCCAAAAGCCTACGTACAATCCTAAGAGTATATAGTACTTGTACTCGGATGGAGATGCAACGGGTGTGGTCGAATTATTCACAAGTCATAAATTCTGCTCGTTTTACTTTAATTGAGGTGAGGAGCTCTTATAAGTATCCCAGTTTTTTACTATTTCTCGAACTACTGGACTCCCAACTGTATATGCATTTTCTATTGATGGAATAAATGCAGAGTAAGCTCCCATAACTTCTCCTTCTTTACTGTCGATAGCAGTCCCGCCAGGCCACTGCATCGTATAGTTACTCGCGGCTCGAAGCATCATGACTCTTGAGCAGTCTACTAATTTAGCTTGTTCTAGAAATTTTAATGCAATCATCATTCCACTGCCTTCCATCGCAGATGCAACGAATTCACCTTTGCCGTCTGTCCAATAATCGACCCATTTGTTGGCCCATTCGTTTTCGATGGCTCCATGCCAGTAATTCATTGCTGCTAAGTAACTGCCGCGCAGAACAAATGGGGGCTTTTGCCCCAGAGGTGTTTCGGTGAATTTTTGACGTCGCAACGCTATAGCTTCTGTGTCCATGAGTGGGATTTCCTTAGTAAGTTCAAATGCCCAATTAGTGAGCGACTCATTTAATTGGAAGTAGGATCCTTCACTGGTGGGACGCGGCTGCTCATATGGACTTTTTGCTCGAAAAGGGAACCGACCAGTTGACCAGCCTTCAGGGGCCTCACGAATATCAATGGAATGAGAAAGATCACCATCGATTACCCAATCGACCCAGCAGACGCTTGCTAAAGAAGCATCTGCTGGATCAAATCCTGCAATTCCAGCTAGTAGCCAATAGGACTGAGAAAAATCAAAGCGTGGATCTAATGCGACGGCTGTTATGCTTGCAGCTGCTTTAGCCGTTCCAATCCCGGTAACCATACCAAGCACTCTTTCCTGCTCGTTCCAGTAAAGGTCTCGATTCCCATGCGGTAAAGGTATTCTTTCGCTAAGAGGATATCGTTCTGCCCAGAGTTGGAACTCGCCAGGATCATCTGCAGTAACCTCTCCTCGTTCAAATAGTGAGACAATTACGACCTTCACTTTTTTAGGTTCAATATCCGAGCCTATAAGTGCGTACGTCAGTAAAAAGTTTATAGAAATTAATAGTAAAGAATTTTTCACAAACTATTGGGAGCAAATGGTACGCCATAAATTAGAAGAAGTTAAATTCTTTACTGCCAGAGCTCGTCGTTAAATTTTATTGTTAATCTGGTCCTAGTCTTGCTTTCAGTATAGGGTGAAATGGTTTGTTAAAGGTGATTTTGACGGTTTTTTTGGCTTAGGCCTTAATAACTTTATCAATTTTTTGCTGATTATTAATCTGAGCTTATTTGTGCTTGGTTTTGATGTAGAATTTGTAGCTAAGCGCATATTACCCGCTATGGCTGTCGGAATCCTTATTGGTAACTTCTTTTACGGTTGGCAAGCACGACGTCTAGGTACAAAACTGGGTAGAGATGATGTAACCGCGCTACCATACGGGATCAATTTATTGACCGTTTTTTTCTTCGTTTTTTATGTTATGGTACCAGCACAGCAGATTGCCCTGAGCCACGGGCTCAGCAAGCAAGATGCTGATCTCATCGCTTGGAAAGCTGGTATAATTGCTTGCCTTGGTTCTGGCATAGTTGAAGTTATCGGTTCTTTTTTTGTCCATCATATTCGCAAAGTAGCTCCTCGTGCTGCGCTGCTCTCCGCCTTAGCTGTGATTGGCATTTTCTTCATTGCTGCTGACTACTGTTTTCGTGCATATGCATTTCCTGAAATTGGTATACCTACACTTTTACTTACCTTATATTTTTACTATGGCGGCATTCAGCTGAAGGGCAATATTCCTGGCGGGTTAATTGTTTTAGTCGTTGGGGTTGGAGTCGCATGGGCGACCTACTTAATTGGCTTGCGAAGTCCGATTGATGCTTTGTCCGACAGTGGCCTATCTCTAGGGGTGTATTTACCCGGGGCCTATGGTCTGGAAGCTTTAGGTTCTCTTGGAGAGATGATCTCTTACGCGGCGGTAATTCTTCCTTTGGGACTGATTAATGTTATAGGCTCTATGCAAGTGATTGAATCGGCATCTGCTGCAGGCGATGATTTTGCACCGAAGGAAACACTTTTGGTGAATGGTATTGGTACGGTCATGACAAGTTTCTTAGGCTCTCCTTTTCCAACGACTCTTTACATTGGTCATTTAGGCATGAAGCAGATTGGGGCACGAGCAGGTTATTCTCTTATGAATGGTACTTTTATGGCGCTACTATGCTTAACTGGAAGCTTTGGAATCCTCGCACAATACATTCCTATTGAGGCAGGTATGGCTATTTTAATTTGGGTTGGTTTTACTATAGGTGCTCAGGCCTTTCAAGCCGTTCCGCACCGACATGCCCCTGCCGTAATTGCAGGACTTATTCCTGGTATTGGCGCTTTTACCGCACTCATTGTTAAACGTGTTTTAGGATCCGTTGGATACGGAACGGAAGCACAGCCGTACAACAATGAAGTTTTTGCTTTAATGACTGAAAAAGGGAATCTTTTTGCACAGGGTGTTTTTGCTCTAGAGCAGGGATGGTTATATTGTTCGATTATATTTACTTCTCTTATGGTCGCGATAATTGATAAACGTTTTACTGCACTAATGGCTTGGTTAGTCGCTGCCGCAGCCATGGCTGCGGCAGGCATAATTCATAGCTTTATGATTTTTGATCAAGATATTACCACGAAGCTTGGACCTGCGTGGCAGTGGGTCTTTGGCTATCTTGTTGCACTTGCTTTACTCGCATTAGTGCGTTTTTGTTTAGTCAAGCGATCCGATCTTCCTTAAAAACCACCTGGACCTGCTGCATTCAATCGTTCTTCTGATAGCTAGTTTCATAATACAAAGTTGCCCACATATAATTCGTGAATATTCATCGTATAGAGACGGTTAGTGGTGATGTTAAATGGGCGCGTCGTGAGAATAGTAAAGATTTCTACTTGTTAAATGGATCAATAGAGAGTTTTACAAAAACTAGTGTAGTGGTGACTCCAAAAAAAATTCTTCCTCCAGTAGTGCCTCCATCAATTTATATTATTGGTTACAATTATGCAAAAGATGTGGAGCAAGCACGAGCAGAGGCAGGCCCACACCCAGTTGTAGTGATGAAAGCTGCAAGCACAGTTATTGCTACTGGTGAATCGATTCACTTACCTGACCCAGTAACTTCAGAGCAAGTTGATTATGAGGGTGAATTGGCGATAGTTATTGGAAAGCGGGCAAAGGACGTGCCTATAAATTCTGCTTCTGAATACATTTTAGGCTATACAATTGCTAATGATGTGACTGCCCGAGATTGGCAACATAACGGAGCAGGTGGTCAATGGGTGCGGTCTAAGAACTTTGATACTTTCTGTCCTTTAGGCCCAGCAATTGTTACAGCAGACTCACTGAATTTAGATAACGGCTTACGTATACGAACTTGGCTAAATAAAGAACTCCGGCAGGAGGATACGACCGCATCGATGCTATTTACCGTAGACGAGTTAGTCGCTCACTTATCAAAGAGTAATACTCTTTTGCCGGGCACAGTAATCCTTACTGGTACCCCTGCTGGAACCGGCAAACAGCAGGATCCGCCTGCCTATTTAAAGTCTGGTGATACTATTACTATCGAGATAGAAGGTCTAGGAGTTCTGAAGAATACGGTCTCTTAAAATAGACTACTTATAGGTTGATTCGTTCGCATGTCCTACATGCTTAACTAATTGTTGGAGAAGGCGTGCTGTAAGTAAAAGTGCACCGAGTGCTAATCCAGATGCTAGTCCGATCCATAAGCCACCAGCTCCAAAGTCGAGTTTGAATGCAAAAAGTATGCCGAAAGGAATCGCAAATATCCAGTAGCTAAAGAAGATCAAAACGGTAGGTACAATCACGTCACGCAACCCTCTTAATGCGGATATGCTAATTACCTGTGCTCCATCAAATATTAAAAATAGCGCTACAATTTTTAGCAGTGATGCGGATAGCTCGACAAGATTTCGATCAGCACTGAATCCACGCGCAATAGCAGGACTAAAGAGGATGAGTGATATTGCAAAGAAGCCTGTTATTAAAAATGAGATAATGTGAGCGCCCCATGTTATAGGGTGACAAATTTTTGCCTCTTTCCCGCCAATACTATGCCCGACTCTGATAGAAACAGCCATCCCAATACCAAGGGGAAACATAAAAATTAGTGCCGTACAATTTAGCGCAATTTGGTGTGCAGCGAGAGCTGTATTGCCAAACTGCCCTATCAATAGTGCAGTGATTGAAAAAGATCCAAATGCGACGGTTAATTGACCCGCTGTAGGCGACCCGACTTTAAAAAGGGAAGTAATTTTTTCTTTATTGAGCCGTGCGATCCATTTCTTTGGAAGGCTAGAAGCAAGCTTTTTTGATTTTATTAAGTAGTATGAAATGAAAAGTAAAACAGCCCCGCGCGAAATGAATGTAGCCACTCCTGCACCAACCAGCTCTAAGCGAGGAAAGCCTAAATTCCCAAAAATGAGTAAATAGTTTAAAGCAATATTGAGTGCTACGCCGCTAAGCATGATCCAAAAAACTGTCCACGGTTGATTTTTTGCCTCACAGAAACTTTTAACCGTCAAAGCAGGCACAGCAGGTATTAGCGAAATAGCTAGCCAAAAAAGATATTTTGGAGCTAATATAGTGACGGATTGAGGCTGCTTAAAAATATCCAGTAACGGTTTGAGCGCACATAGAATAAGCGCTAGCGAGAGGCCTATTAATAATGCTATAAACATGCTATTTCGCAGAATTTCTGCAGCTTCTTGATCTTGTTTTGCCCCATGTGCATGTGCTGTATTCACAGACACAGCTACAAATAGTCCGATTGCTGCTACAAAGAAAGTGTTGAAAATTACATTTGCAAATGCTGCTGCTGCGAGTTCCGTGGTGCCCACTCTACCAATCATAACTGTATCCGCTAGGCCAAGTAGCATTTGGCCCACGTGTCCAACCATTATTGGTAAGGCTAGAGCTAGTGTAATTTTGTTTTGTCTGAGCAAAGACGGCATGAACCATTGCCTCGCATGTTTGATTAAAAGGGAAGCCTTATGTTCTCTTTTTGCTGAAATTATTATTTTTTGATCGATTGCTTGTTTTCTGAGTAAATAGTTTGCTCTGGTAAAGAAATTGCTTAAATGCTCTCGTGATAGACAAGGCACCCCAATCAGAAATACTGTATCCGCATGATGCGCGGATGTCAGTTGCTCCAGCATTATTAGCAGCATTACAGCAGGTGATCGCGATGTTTATTGGATGCATGACTCCAGCATTAATTTTTATCTCTGCAGTACAGCTGGATGATGCGACACAAAATTACTTAATTAGTATGTCCTTATTGACAGCTGGATTAGGTACTTTTTTGCAAGCACGCCGATTTGGGTGGATTGGGTCAGGGCTTTTATCAGTGAATGGAACTAGCTTCGCGTATTTGGATTTGTTGCTACGCGCTGGTTCTGAAGGTGGCCTTGCGCTTGCTTGTGGCATGGCTTTAGCCGCGGTTCCACTGCAGTTTGTTCTGGCATTTTTCCTGCCTTCCTTGCGCCGCATCTTTCCGCCTTTAGTTGCAGGTATAGTTGTTCTGCTGATTGGTCTAACACTTATTCCGGTGGCCGGTTATTATATCACCTCTGGGGCCGATAGCGGACAGACATGGTCACAAAACTTATTTCTAGCTGGTTCGGTTGCATTGGTGTTGATACTGACCCAAGCCTTAGGGAAGCCTTTACTAAGGGTTGCAGGACCACTTCTAGCCATTGGTCTAGGCTATTTATTAGCGGCTCCTATGGGATTACTTTCTTGGCCAGAAAGCGCAAGCACAGCATTTCTAATTGTGCCACAGCCGCTGTATGCTGGACTTGCATTTAAATGGGAGCTGCTTTTGCCATTTGGGATTATTTATTTGGTTTCTTCGATCGAGGCAATTGGCGACTTAACCGCTACTGCAAGCCTATCTGGTTTAAAGACAATGGGCGATGATTTCTGGAAGCGATTACGCGGAGGTATTTTTTCTGATGCGATTACGACCACAATTGCCTGTATGATTTCCGTCTTCCCGACTGCGACGTTCTCACAGAACAATGGTGTGATACAGCTGACCGGAATAGGAGCACGGCAAGTTGGCTATTATATTGCTGCGATTCTTATTATTACGGGATTATTGCCGCAGACGGGCCTATTGTTTAGCATGATGCCTAAGCCTGTCTTGGGAGGCGCTACTCTTGTCTTATTTGGCCTTATAGCTGCAGCTGGTTTTCGTATGATCAATCAGCACAAACTTGGTAATCGAGAAGTTCTTATTCTTGCCATCAGCTTAGGCATGGCTTTTGGGATTCCTACTCAAGACGCTTTTGTGGATTCTTTGCCTAGTGCGCTTGCGGGTATACTGGGCTCCTCGGTGGCTACGGGAGGACTCACCGCAGTGTTACTATGCCTTATCTGCTCAGTAACTCAATCAGACAAACAATAGAGATTCATACTGCGATTTTAGTCTAAAAATGGTAACTTTAAAACTATGAGTGTAAACATCCCTTATCATGCGCCCAATCTCTTTGAAAAAAGGACGGAGTCTAATTCTCAAGCAGCTGTTGATTTCCGTGGCTATACAATTGAGTCTTTTTTAAATGCGCATCGAGAATGTGGACCTGTCTACCGTACACAGATCAATGGATTAGAAGAAATCATTATTGGAGGACTAGAAGCAAACGTTGAGGCTTGGCGTCGCCCTGACCAGTGGAGTTATAGTGAAGCGGTAAAAGTTTTTCGTGAGGAACTTAGCGACCTGCATCTGACGCAGCTCGACCGAGAACCGCATCGCAGGAAGAGGCGCTTGCTTAATAAAGCATTTAAGACAAGTTCTGTTATGGAGTATTTGCCTCAGATAGCTAAGGAAATTCAGCTTGGACTTGAAGCTCTAGCCGGAGACGAGATTGAGCTACATGAGGCACTTATGGAAATTTTCACGCGTTCGCAGTCAGTGAGTTCAATAAAAGAAAAGATACCCGACGAAATGGTTAAAAAGATGGTTGCTTTTGAAGAAGGATTTCTAGGAGCGCTATTTTTAAAGGATAATGAGCGTTCCAGCATATACAGTCGTGCGGGATATAAAGAAATAAAAAATGATGTGCTGACTTACTTGCATGAGATTATTCTTAAACGCTTAGAGGGCAATAGAGCAGAGGACTTACTTGATACAATCTTGCACCAGAGAACGTCAAATACGATTGAGCCGCTAAGCGAGAAAGAGCTGATCTATGATGCATATTTGCTTCTAATAGCAGGAACTGGTAATACTTCGAAGACACTTTGTTACTGCCTGAATGAATTAGCAAGAAATACGGAATGGACTGCGCAGCTAAATGAAGAAATAGGAGACTTTAAAATCGATTCGATGGCTCGTGGTATGGCAGATTTCCCGCTGTTAAAAGCGACCGTAATGGAGTCGGAACGTCTCTTTCCGGCAGCTCCTGTTTTACCGCGTGTGCCTGCAGAGGATATGGACTTCATAGGTCACCATTTAAATAAAGGCTCTCATTGTTTGCACATGCTTTCATTGATGCATTTTGATGAGTCTATCTACGAGGACCCTTTTCAATTTAAACCGCAGCGCTGGCTAGGCCACAGCTATCCGAAACAAGCACATGGAACTTTTGGCGGTGGATCCCACATCTGTTTAGGGATGAATGTAGCTCGTATTCAAATGCCTATTACACTGGGTTTCTTGCTCTCTAACTACAATTTTACGGTGACAAAAACTCCCAAAAAAGAGAATTATAAATTTCCAAATGAGATAGATTCTTCAACCGTGCGAATGAACGTACGGTTGAAGAAGAAGTAATAAGTCAGATAATTGTAACTATGTATAGATTCTGCCAAATTTCTTTTGTAGCGCTGCAGCTTTTTGCGCTTACAATTAGCTTTGCAGATACGACCGAAGTTTATGGGCCAAAGATTTTTTCTCAGAAGCCATACACCGCAATTGTTGTGGCTTATGAACCAGAAATGCGAGGTATATTAGAAGCGATAGAGGCAGATCCGCGGGCTTACATTCTCAATGAGTATAACTTCAAAGGCATAAAATTTAGAACGGGCGTCTACCGCGAGATACCTATCCTTGTTTTCGCTACTGGAATGAGCATTGCCAATGCGGCACTTTCAACTCAGATGGCTTTGGATTATTTTCCCGTCGATCAGCTCGTATACATGGGAATTGCAGGAGCAGTTAATCCCAAGTGGCAACCTGGAGACGTCATCGTTCCAGAGCGCTGGTATTATCACGATGAAAGCGTCTACTCTAACCCAAAACAAGGTCAGCCAAATGAGTATGTTTTACCGGACTACTATTCTAAATTTTTGGAGGATCAAGCGACGCGAAGAGCCAATGATCCGCATACCCCAAAGTATAGCCCATTCCATTTTATCCACCCGGATGAGGTTCTGATTATAAAAGATGGTATGGATAGGCCGGTAGATCAGGCCTACTTCTCTGTAACACCCAGTCTTTTAGACGCTGCAAGAGCTGCAATTGAGACGATGCCAGCAATAATGATCTTTGGTAAAAGAGAGGCGCAACTTTCAGTGGGTGGTAATGGAGTCACCGGTTCGGTATTTGTCGATAACCGCGAGTACCGCAAGTGGACTCGTGAGGTCTTTGATGCGGAGGTCACGGAGATGGAGTCGGCTGCTGTGGGTCAAGTATGCACAATAAATGCGATAGACTGGATTATTATTCGATCCATTAGTGATCTAGCAGGAGGGCAGGAGGGCGTCAATGTCGAGCACATATACGATGTAGAGGCCGCACGCTCTGGGGCAGCGCTGCTGTTTGCTTTACTCGATCAATTGTAAGCGCTATATCGTATTTATGTTGTCTGCAGAGGAGATAATTGCGCGTTACAAGCTTGCACCACTGGATCAAGAGGGAGGATATTTTCGTCAAGTTTGGCGTAGTCCAGTTCGAGTGGAAAATGCTCGATTACAGGGTGATTACTTAGAACATGGTGACCATCCAATTGGTACACTGATTTACTTTTTGATAACAGCAGACACTTTTTCGGCGCTCCATCGTTTGCCTACTGAAGAACATTGGATGTATCACCTTGGTGACCCTTGCGAGCAGTTGCTTTTAAACGAGGATGGTACTTCTGAATGTAGACGTATTGGAGCCGATCTTTTAGGTGGAGAGAGTGTCCATGTGACGACGCCAAAGAACTCTTGGCAAGGCACACGCTTAGTTGCTGGTGGAAGTTATGGCTATATGTTTGGAAGCTGCATAATGGTTCCAGGGTTTGAATGGGCTGATTT
>JAKVCN010000053.1 GCA_022448585.1 Puniceicoccaceae bacterium
TTTATGCGGCTACTTCGCCAGCCGCGGATAGTAATATCGGTGGTCATTGGCAGCGTGCTTGCATTTATACCAATTGCTAATTTATTTGCGTTTGGCTATCTTTATCGCTTTGCAGCTACAATTCGAGGCTCTGGAACCTTGTCTTTACCAGAGTGGTCGGATTGGCTGGGCTTATTTTTTGATGGTATGCGCTTTGCTTTAATATGGATAGCTTTTTGGTGCTTGCCTGTAGCATTAGCATGGTTGGTAGCTGCTGGATTAAGCCAATTAGGGCTCAGCGCTATAGCCTATCCGCTTCTTTCCATGGTCTTTGCCGTTGCATCCTTATTGTTTTGCGCTGCTTTGTATCGCTTCCAATCACGCGGCGATTTTACTGACCTGCGAGATGTTGCCCTAATCTGGCGAATGGCGACTGTTGATTGGAAAAGTTGTATCATTCCTGCATTGGTTGCTCTTGGTATCATTGCTTTTGCGAAACCTTTGTATGGATTGGTCTTTTTTACTGGGTTTCTTATTTTGATCGCATTTACAAGTCTTTCCTATCAAGCAATCGAACAGCGTTTTTATAAGAGTCGCTAAGGCAGGAAACGAAATAAAAATAGGTGAAGCATACTTTTTCTATATTATGTGCTACGCCACACGCCACATGATTTATTTTACTAGAGCTGTTTTCGCCTATTTATTGATTGCATTATTGATATTCTCAGTGGATAGAAAACTTTGTGCGAATGTATTAACTTCTGAAGATTCTTATTTTGAAGTGGTAGGTATGGATGGTCGATCAGTCGGTATAGTCAGCCAAATTTCTCAGCATATTGTAAAAAGCTGTCAAAAATACATGACTCAATTACCGGATAGATATCCGCAGAGGGTTCTAGTCGTTTTACGTCCTCCATCTGAGGTTGAATCGGGGGTTAATTATAAGACAAAAATACATTCAGGGGGATTTGTTCAGATCGATTTTAATTGGGACCAATCTCTAGATTTAGAGACTGTATGCTTCGGTTTAACGGAGGCATTTGTTTATCGTTATGCAATTTACCAATACGGATCTATAGGTCCAAAAAATTGTAAGTATTGGCCAATTTCTGCCCTTTCTTCGCAGTCATATCTTAACCTTCGCTCTGCTCAGATGGATAGTTATTATGGGCAACTACGCACCTCTGGAGTGCCTGATTTAATGACGCTTTTACAATTACCCAATATTAATAGCTCGAAAATAGCGACAAGCCGTGAGGGATACTGGATGCTGCGAAGCTTACGTGATCAATCGATGGATAGAGGGCAAATTGCTAGGCTTATAGAGTATTCAATTGCTGGAAACAACGTGGGTGAACTTTTGCAGGAATTTTTGCTAGAGCAGTCTCCCGATGCCAATGATCTTGAAAGCTGGTGGTTCGCATCTATGAGTGCATTAGCGGAGGTACCATTTGATCGAGTTGAATCGATGCGTATATCGGAGGGGTGGATTCGTAATGCGGTTGATTTTAGTGCTTTTGAAAAGGAAGCGGGTAGGGAAGTTAAGGATATACGCGCCCTTTGGAAATTACGCGATAATCCGAGCATCCGTGAAATGCTAAGTGCTCGCCAAGCATTGATTGCTTTGCGCATCGTAAGAGTCAATCCGGCCTATTTTAATGCTGCGCGATCTTTAGCACTGATGTATGAGAATATTCTTCAGAGTGAGAATTCCTACGAATATTTGCACGCATGGACGCTTTATTTAGGCGACTTTGAAGATGCTAATCGCTTACAAGCGCAAACTTACGAACTACTTGAAAACTACAAGCGTAAGTAGACTCAATGAATTCATTGATTTGACTTAATGACCCCTAATAATATCTAGAAATTGCTCTTCTGAAATTAGGTTTATTCCCAATTGCTGCGCCTTTATATATTTCGAACCACTTGCCTCACCATAGAGAACATAATCAGTCTTCTTACTCACACTTGAGCTAACGCGTCCCCCTGCCTTTTCGATAGTATTACTTGCCTCATCACGGGTCATGTTTGGCAAACTGCCAGTTAATACGATAAGCTTACCGCTCAACGAACTGGTGTTATTTTTTGTGCTATTAGCAGCTGCCTTAAAGTTTAGTCCATGTCCACGTAATCGCTCAATCATATCCTTGTGAGCGGTCTGGCTAAACCAATTATGTATACTTTCTGCCAAAATTGTTCCGATACCGTTGATGGATTCCAGTTTTGGTTGACTGGCTTTTTCTAACGCATCTAGAGATTCAAAGTTAGCTTCGAGGTCTTTAGCTGATTGTTTGCCTACATGGGGTATGCCCAACCCGTGAAGTAATTGCCACAATGCGCGAGTCTTACTATTCTCGATAGCATCCAGTAGATTTTGAGCAGATTTATCCGCGAATTTGTCAAGATTAAGAAGCGCTTCTAATCTTAGAGTGTATAGGTCAGCAGGATCTTTGGCGAGTCCGCAAGAAACCAGTTGCTCGACTACAGCTGTGCCTAAATTTTCAATGTCCATGCAAGCCCTACTAGCAAAATGTTGGAGGGCGCGCTGCTGACAGATTGGGTCTTCTCTCGATATAATACGCCAAGCTGAACCATTAGGATCACGCACTGCTTCAATGCCGAGATCATTTAAGTGGGAACTAAAATTATAGGGTTGGCTGTTTTTAGGTCGCTTATCAAGATTTACCCCGAGTACTTGCGGAATAATCTCGCCTGCTTTTTGAACGAGTACCGTGTCTCCTGGACGTATGTCTTTTCGACGAATTTCATCCTCATTATGGAGGGTAGCACGTGCTACCGTTGTCCCCGCAAGTTGTATTGGCTCTAGAATTGCAACAGGAGTAACGACACCAGTACGCCCAATTTGTAAGCTAATTTCAATAAGCTTGGTCTCTACACGCTCAGCTTCAAACTTATAGGCGATCGCCCAACGCGGAGCTTTTGAAGTAAAGCCTGCTTGTTCTTGAAGGATTAAATCATTGAGTTTTACAACGGCGCCATCGGTGGGGTAAGCAAATTGATGGCGCAGCGAGTTTAATTGCTCAATATAGTTCCAAGATTCTTCGATACTGTCTGCAATCCAGTATTTTTCTAGGACAGCAAATCCCCAGATTCTTATCTGCTCTTGAATGGCATCTTGATGGCTAAAGAAATTGGCTGGTTCGCAGGCTCCAATTCCATAAAGAACGATATCTAGACTGCGTTCGCTTGCTTCATTGGGGTCGAGTAGCTTAATTGTTCCTGCCGCTAAATTTCGTGGGTTTGCATACAGCGGCTGATTTTCTTTTTTTCTTACAGTATTGATTCTTTCAAATTCGTCGTGACGCATATAGATTTCGCCGCGCACCTCGACAAATTCAGGAGCGTCTTTAAGCTGTTTAGGGATCCCATTGATGTGCTGTACATTTTGGGTAATATCGTCGCCTGCTGAGCCATTACCGCGCGATACTGCTCGAGTATAACGTCCTTTCTCATAGGTGATGCTAACTGCTACGCCATCGATTTTTGGTTCCACTAAGTAGTTGAGTTGCATGCCCAAAAATCGCTTGCCCAGACGCTTCCCAAAATCGAGTAAATTATCTTTACTGTAGGTATTATCGAGACTTAGCATCGGTTTTCGGTGTGTATAGCTATCGAAAGATTCTAGACGATCATCGCCTACAGTAAGTGATGGAGAATCATTAATAGCTAGCTCGGGATGTAATGATTCTAGCCTAGCTAGTTCTAGTTTTAAGCGATCATAAGCCTGATCATCGATTTGTGGTCGTGCTTGCTTATAGTACAGGATATCGTGTTTAGCGATTTCTGCGCGCATTTGCTCTATTTTTTTCTCTACCTTAGACATTTCCTAATATTGCAGACAGCACTGATGATGTGCAAGCTACTTGCGAGACTATCTAATTATGTATTGCGTTACCGTCGACTGCCAGTGCTGCCTCTTTAAGTGCTTCACTCATAGTGGGGTGGGCGTGGATTGTTCGGGCTAGGTCCTCGGCGCTGCCTGCATATTCCATGTGCGCCACTGCAGATGCAATGAGTTCAGAGCCGCTACTGGCAATAATTTGAATTCCCAATAATTGATCCGTAGTTTTATCTGCAATAACTTTTACAAATCCATCGGTTGCGTCCGATGCGATTGCTCGCCCGTTCGCGATAAAATTAAATTTACCTACTTTTACCTCGGTGCCTTGTTCTTTAGCGGTGATTTCGGTTATTCCAACGCTCGCAATCTCAGGCTCGGTGTAAATAACATTTGGAATGACGCCATAATTAACATGGCCAGCTTGACCAGCAATACATTCCACGCAGGCGACACCTTCTTCTTCTGCTTTGTGCGCAAGCATGGGACCAGTGATCACATCTCCAATTGCGTAGATCCCTGGTGCATTCGTTTTAAAATTTGCATCTACAGCGATGCGACCTTTAGCATCTGTTTTAATCCCATGCCCATCGAGTCCAAGACCTGTTGTGTTTGCTTTGCGCCCTACCGCTACTAGTATTTTGTCTGCTTCTAGCTCAATGGTCTCACCCTTTTGGTTCTCAGCAGATAGATAAGTTTTATTGGCCTCTTTCTTAACTCCAGTAACTTTTGTTTTTAGCAAAAATTGTAGACCTTGTCTTTTAAAGAGTCGTTCTGCCATTTTGGATACATCCTTATCGAAACTTGGTGCAATTGTTGGCAAAGATTCGACGACAGTGACTTCGGATCCAAGGCGAGCCCATACTGAACCTAACTCCAATCCGATGGCACCAGCGCCCACGACTACAAGTTTTTCTGGTACGCTTTCAAAAGCGATGGCATCATCACTACTGACAACTATTTCTCCATCGAACGGTAAAAATGGCAATTCAATTACGGAGGACCCAGTAGCGATAATAATATTTGGCGCGTTTAGCGTCTCACTTGCATCGGCATTTTGTACAAGTACTTTTTGTTCACCTGATAATTTACCAAGTCCTTTAAAGACTTTAATTTTATTGGTCTTCATCAAATGTGCAACTCCAGCGCGGAGCTGTGATACAACTTGGCTTTTTTTGGCCATTAGCTTCTCTATATTGATCGATAGATTGCTTAAATTGATGCCATGATTAGGTGCACTATGCTCGGCAAAATGAAACATTTCCGTGCTATGCAAAAGTGCTTTACTGGGAATGCATCCTACATTTAAACAAGTGCCTCCTAAGTTGGGATCTTTTTCAACAATGGCAGTCTGTAGACCTAGTTGCGCTCCGCGAATGGCAGCAACATAGCCGCCTGGACCAGAGCCGATGACGATAAGATCAAAATTGTTTTCAGACATAGTATAATTTTTATGTAAGTTAAGGTAAAATCACTAACTATGAAATATGCTTGTTTATATGCCAAATAGTAACCGATCTGGATTTTCGATAGCTTCTTTAATTTTAACTAAAAATGTGACCGCTTCCTTACCGTCAATTAGGCGGTGATCATAGCTTAGTGCTAAATACATCATTGGACGTGCCATAATTTCGCCATCTATGACTACTGCGCGCTGTTGTATATTATGTAGTCCAAGAATCGCTGACTGGGGATGGTTAATAATTGGCGTGCTTAACATGGAGCCATAAATGCCGCCATTTGATATCGTAAATACACCTCCTTGAAGGTCACTCATTTGAATTTTACCCTCACGCGCTAGTTTTGCATAGTTGGCAATGGACTGTTCAATCTGAGCGAAATTTTTCTGTGCACAGTCTCGAATGACAGGAACCATTAATCCTTTATCGGTGCCGACTGCCACTCCTATATCGTAGTAGTTTTGCGTTACAACCTCATCGCCTTCAATACGAGCATTTACAGCAGGCACTGATTGTAGTGCTTGGGTGACGGCTTTTACAAAAAAGGACATAAAGCCAAGCTTTATGTCGTATTTAGCGACAAATTCATCTTGGTACTGCTTGCGTAGTTTTAAAACTGCGCTCATATCAACTTCATTAAATGTACTAAGCATAGCCGCTTCTTGGGTGGCATGTACCAGATGTTCCGCAATTTTTTTGCGCAAGGGAGTCATACGTTTGCGAGTCTCGCGCGGACTATTTGTAGCGGCTTGCGGGATCGGCGTGCTCGCTTCAGATACTGCTTCGCTTTTTGATTTTTGGCTTAGAATATCGTGCTTGGTAATGCGACCATCTTTGCCACTCCCTTTTACCAAGCTAATATCTGCGCCAGTCTCTTTCGCTGCCTTGCGAGCAGCAGGTGATAGGGTGGTTTTGGCAACCACATTCTTAGGCTCCTCAGGATGCCTAGTTGATGCGCTTGTTGCGAGTGAATCGGAAGGTAGTGAATCTGTTTCACTTCCTTGCCTAGTAGAAGTGGCATTTTCTTTTACTGATTCTGGCTTAGGATTAGAAGAATTTGCAGAATCCTTGCTATCTACTTGAGTAGCAGGCGCGCTAGAAGATTCATCAATAGTTGCAACTAATTGGCCAATTACGACTTCCTCGTCGACGGCCACTTTGATCGTAATCGTGCCGGAGACCTCGGCATTTGCTTCAGAGGTGATTTTGTCGGTTTCTAATTCAAAGATGGCTTGTCCTTCTTGAACGTAATCACCATCCTTTACATGCCAAGCAGCGAGAATTCCGCTACTAATAGATTCACCCATTGCTGGTATAGTTACTTCGGTGGCCATGTTTTAAATGTTTTGTATGAGCTCAATGCGTCAGAATTTCTGTTATTTTTTTTAAATTGTTTGATTGATGTCGTCTGCCATATCGTAGCCTTGAATTTCGCCGAAGGCTCGCGCGATGAGTTTCGCTTGTCTGTGTTTGTGCATGGCAAGAGATCCAACTGCGGGACTAGCACTAGTGCGACGCCCTGCGTAGCGAGGAATTCTGTCCAGCGCTCTTTTTAAGCGGGGCATCAGAAAGGTCCAAGCCCCCATATTCATTGGCTCCTCTTGACACCATACGATCTCTGCTTGTTTTGGATATTTGCCAACTACCTTCTTAAGTAGCTCTTTATTGAGTGGGTAGAATTGTTCAATGCGAACGAGCGCGGCATCTTTGATTTTATTGGTATCACGATACTCTTTTAGTTCGTAGTAAATTTTTCCAGAACAAAGAATGACACGCTTCGCATTTTTCTTGGTGATTTTATTGTCATCTATTATAGTCCAAAACTGTGAATCTGTAAAATCGCAAACTTTTGAGACGCAATCTTTGTGGCGAAGTAGACTTTTTGGCGACATTATGATGAGCGGCTTTTTAAATTCGCGCTTCATTTGTCGCCTTAAAACATGAAACAATTGTGCGGGCGTGGTAAGGTTGCAAATTTGTATATTGTTTTCTGCGCAGGACTGGAGAAAGCGCTCCAAGCGAGCAGAGGAGTGCTCGGGTCCTTGGCCTTCATAGCCGTGTGGTAAGAGCATGACTAATCCACTTAGTCGTCCCCATTTAGATTCTGAACTAGTAATAAATTGATCAATAATGACTTGAGCACCATTTACAAAATCGCCGAATTGAGCTTCCCATATGCAGAGCATTTGTGGGTAATCTAGCGAGTATCCGTAGTCAAAGCCGAGCACTGCGGCCTCGGACAGTAAAGAGTTATGTACACAAAATTGCGCCTGATCTTCAGATAAATCGAGCAAGTTCGCGTAGCGCTCACGAGTCTCGGTGTCATAAACGACTGCGTGGCGATGACTAAAAGTACCACGCTTCGAGTCCTGTCCACTGATTCGTACCGGCGTTCCGTCCATCAGCAGGCTACCAAATGCCAATGCTTCTCCCATCCCCCAGTCGATACCACTGTCTGTCTCAAATGCTTTTAATTTGNCCGCCATTTGGCGTAGTATTTTTCGGTTTACCTTAAAGCCATCCGGAAAGTCTGTATGTCGTTTCACGATGTGATGGAGAGTGTCTTTATCTACGCGCGTCTCGGGCCCCTNAAAGTTATAGGGCGGTTGATTGTTTGCAGTAGAGCCTTCAAATGGATCTTTTTGTTTTGCTTCGCTAGCCTTTGCTGTCTCATAAGCAGCATTTAGTTTTTTAAGATAAGTTTCTTCTAGTTCGTTGACTTCTTCTTGGGTAAATTCTCCACTAGCAACAAAGCGCTCGGAAAGTGCGCGACCGATTGGCTTCATGCTAGAAATGGTCTTGTATAATACTGGCTGAGTGAAGGCGGGTTCGTCCGATTCATTATGACCATGCTTGCGCCAGCAGTACATATCAATGACAACATCGCATCCAAATGTTTGTCGATAGTCGAAGGCTACTTCCATAGCGGCAACGACCGCCAGCGGGTCATTGCCATTAACATGAAAAATCGGTGCTTCGACAATCTTAGCAACATCTGTGCAGTAGCGACTTGAGCGTGCATCTTCTGGGGTCGTTGTGAAGCCGATCTGATTATTGACTACAATGTGAATAGTACCCCCGGTGCGATAGCCTTTTAATTGCGAGAAGTTAAAGACCTCTGCAACGATTCCTTGCCCTGCGATAGCCGCATCTCCATGAATTAGTACAGGTAAAACGCGCTTGCGCTCTAGGTCTTTTCGTATGCGCTGCCTTGCGCGAGCCTTTCCCTGAACAACTGGATCGACCGCTTCTAAGTGACTTGGGTTCGCTGCAAGGCGTAGCTCAACCTCATGGCCATCTGCAGTCTTTCGCTTCGTTTCATAGCCGAGGTGGTATTTTACATCACCATCGCCGTATATTGTATCGGGTATATAGCTTTCAGAGAACTCGCGAAGTATATAATCGTAGGACTTGCCTAAAAAGTTTGCTAACACGTTCAAACGTCCGCGGTGAGCCATGCCCATAACAATCTCATCGACTTGATTTTTTCCACAGCGTTGAAAAATACTTTCTAAGCAGGCGATCAAAGTTTCCCCACCCTCTAAGGAGAACCGCTTTTGTCCAACGTAGCGGTTTTGTAAAAAGTTTTCGAATGTTTCTGCTTCAATAACGGTGCGCAAGATACGCTTTTTTACCGATTTACTGAAGCGTGGTTTGAAGCATTCTGGTTCGATGCGTGCTTGAATCCAGCGGCGCTTAGGAGTTTCTTGAATATGTATGTATTCAGCTCCTATTGTGTGGCAGTAGGTTCTTTCGAGGCGTTCGATGAGTTCGCGTATAGTAATTTCAGTTCCGCTTAAATAATTACCAGTGTGGACGACATGGTCTAAGTCCGATTCGTTAAATCCTAACCGTTCCAAAGTGAGGCGTGGATTCTGTGGTGCTTCTTTAGCAAGTGGGTTAATTTTGGCGATTGTATGACCAATAGATCGGTATGCGTAGATAAGACCAATTGCGCGCGCTTGCTTGCTTGCGTCTGTTAAGTTGGGACTATCAGTTTCTACTGTATGACTAGTGGAATGACCGTTACGATTACCATCTGCTAAGGTAAAACCTTCAAAAAAAGCTCGCCAATGGGCGTCCAGTGCTTGTGGATTCGATTGCCAAATCGCGTAGTTCTGGTCAATTAAGTCAGCATTCCAACGATTAGCGATACCGGAGTGATTCATAGGTCATAGTTGGGTGAAACATCATTAAATTAGATCAATAGTTATAAGTTTTACAAATAAAGAATCACTTTTTCGGCTGATTATTAGTGATTTTTCAGTAAAATATCGATTTTTCGCCTAATTATACCTTGATATCAAGGTATATCAATCTTGCCCTCCTAGGTTTTATGCAGCAATAATGTTTTTATGCAGTATGATTGTATACGTAAAGATCTAGAATTCGTGACTCAAAAGCGCGTACTCGAGGTAGGAGATAGCCTTGTAGAAGTATTGAAGCGATTGGACGATGCGCAGCATACCGATTTACCTGATCGTCTGCAGCATTTCCTGACTCAGCGCAGCTACACTAAGGCTCTATTATGGCTGGATAATCCAGATATTCCCCATCATCCATGAAATATTCATGATTTCGCGTAAAAAAGGTAAGATTTTGACCAGCGGGGGTGATGCTTTAGTAAATAATCCTTTCGCAAGCTTATGTTCAACTGATACTGCTAGTGAGACTTCGGTCGATAGCACTCCTGTTAAGCCTACCAAAAGTCACACGACTAAAAAGGCAGCCGATAAAAAGTCGTCTAGCTCTATGGGGCGCGTTGAAATTCGCCGCGAAAAAGCAGGACGTGGTGGTAAAACAGTTACATCGCTTCATGAATTTGCGACGCATCTGCCCCAAAGCCAATTGGAGCGCTTGTGTTATGAATTAAAAAAACACTGCGCCTGTGGAGGCACACGTAAAAAGCGCACTATAGAATTACAAGGAGACGTTAGAGAGCGTGCGTTCGAGTTTTTGCAACAGCATGGGTATGCGCCGGTACATGCTGGAGGTTAAGTAGAATAAATAGGATTACTGGTAAATAAAAAATAGTGCCTGATGAGCAATCAGATTTCAATTTGCTCGACGATTTCAAGTCCATATCCATCCAGACCAATTACTTTTCGATTAGTGCCAGAAAGTAGGCGTATTTTCTTTAAGCCTAATTCAGATAGAATTTGCGCGCCGATACCGTAGTCACGAATATCCATCTTGGTCGGGCCTATGTCTTTTAAGATTGCTTCGCCTTTATCGTTTTCTACCACACGAATGCCCCCTTGTGGTTGTTCGATATATAAAATGACGCCGTGCTGTTCGGTAGCAATTTTTTCCATCGCATTATGTAAGGAGTCATAGGCGCCATTGGATTTTGCTCGAAAAATATCGGCTAGCAGATTTTCACTTTGTACACGCACCATAGTCGGCTTCGCCCTCATTTTACCCATGGTCAGTGCGAAGTGCTGTCGACCATCCAAAATACTTTTGTAAATGTGTAAA
>JAKVCN010000054.1 GCA_022448585.1 Puniceicoccaceae bacterium
AAAAATGCAGTAAGAAATGTTGTTCGTCTCACTAAAGCTGCGCGAGAATCATCCGATTGAATTATTATAGCTTTATTTCACAATTAATGAAGTGAAATAAGGCTTCTCACTTGGAGAATCTTTCTACTAAATAAAATTATGGGCAATTCCTTCGGCACACTCTTTCGCATCTCCACATGGGGGGAAAGCCACGGTGGTGGTATCGGAGTAGTCATCGATGGGTGTCCGCCTCGCCTTCCTCTTTCGATCGAAGACATTCAACAAGAACTCGATCGCAGGCGCCCTGGGCAGAGTGATATCACTACGCCAAGAAAAGAAACTGATAGCGCCACAATCATATCTGGAGTTTATGAAGGACTTACACTAGGTACACCGATTGCCATTTATGTACCTAATGCAGACCATCGCCCCTCCGCTTATACAGAGATGAAGGACAAATTTCGACCGTCTCACGCAGATTATACTTACCAGGAAAAGTTTGGAATTCGTAACCACGAGGGCGGAGGACGCTCATCTGCAAGGGAAACAATAGGCCGCGTGGCTGCAGGTGCAATAGCCAAAAAAATACTACTAACAGCTGGTAAAATTGACATTCGAGCCTATATTACTCGTGTTCATGATGTAGAAGCTAGCATAAAAGAATTTCCCAGCGTGGAGTCTGTGGAAAGTAATCCTGTACGCTGTCCAGATTCTGAATCTGCTGAAAAAATGGCAGAGCGTATTCGAGAGGCTCGTAGCGAAGGTGATTCTGTCGGTGGTCTTATTGAATGTCGCATCCGCCATTTACCAGTTGGTTTAGGTGCGCCAGTATTTGATAGAATTGAAGCTGATTTAGCCAAAGCTATGTTATCATTGCCAGCAACAAAAGGATTCGAAATTGGCAGTGGATTCAATGGAAGCCTATTAAAGGGATCCGAGCATAATGACTCTTTTATTAATAAAGATGGTAAGGTAGGAACTCAGACCAACCGCTCTGGGGGAGCTCAAGGTGGCATTTCAAACGGCGAAGAAATTATCTTTAGAGTTGCATTTAAGCCAACAGCTACGTTGATCCAAAAACAAAAAACTGTAGATGCATCAGGAAAAACAACTGAGCTAATGGGGCGCGGTCGTCATGACCCATGCGTTGTGCCGCGTGCGGTTCCAATAGTAGAGTCAATGGCAGCACTAGTGCTCGTCGACCATTGGATGCGTCACAAAGCGCAGTGCGAGGCGTTTAAATTTTAAGACTATGCCTAAAGCCCCGCTTGTTTACGCCATGCTTGGCTTAAGTGGTTCCGAGCGTAGAGAGATTCTTTATGACTTAATTAAGGAAGGTATCGGTAGCGAAGAACAAGTCCTTTATTTTAGGCCTAAAAATGAAGCCCCTTGTAAAACGGATGCAGCACTTTTAGGTCTAAAAAATATTAGTGTCATTAATTCTACCCTTGAGGATTCACAATTACTGTATGGTAAAATAAATACGAAAGCCGATAAAATATTTTTTCTAGCACCAGGTGACTCTGATCCTGCAGATTTTATAGAAGCAATCAAAAGATGGGTGGATATTAATGACTGTACTATCGCACGAGTAATGACGGTCGTGCATTGCAGTTTCCTAGAGTCCAATCCAAAGGCACAAGCTTGGTTTGATGCCTGTATTCACTTTTCAGATATTGTCTTACTAGCCGCTCGAGCAGGTATTAAAAATAACTGGATGAAAGAATTTAAAGATCGTTACTCCAAAAATCATTACCCTTGCAGATTCTTACTAGTTAAAAAAGGATGTATTCAAAATCCAGCTGAAGTCCTCGAAATAGAGGCGAGACGTATATCTCTTTACTTGGATGAACTAACCCCTATCGAGGAGGACGAGCTAGAGGATCACATGCCAGATGACTGCAAGCCAGATAAATATATTGAACGACTTACTAGCGGACAAAGAGCATACTGTATACCTGATATTCGCAAGCTGCTCTGAAGAGAATTAACTAACTCTCAAACGCTGAATTCGTATGATTGCAAGTACTCGACAGCGATCTAAAAATATTAATTATTCGAAAATATAATAACAAGATCAAGCCATCTGCTTGTCAGCCCTATATCACCATTTTACAACTACCATTAATGTGAGCAAAGATTCACCCAGAGCAAATAGTAATGAGCGAGAAAGATTACTGCGCGATACATTCACTATAGCGGAGCGCTTGACGCTCTCCAGCCTTCTAGTGGCTTCTGTTGTGCTATTTACATTCGCTGACCCGCGTTCATACTGGACAATGGGATTTATTTTAATCTTAGGCATCTTAGCACCTGCGATCCTAAAAGTACACGAGCGCACCCATCCATTCATTATCTTTGCCTTATGGGGCCGTTTTTGGATCTACACTGCTCCTATCACATTTTTCTGCTTACAATTTGTTGTTGGCCTCATGCATAACCCTATAGTTAGTATAGAATTCGACGGACAATCGTATGACTCCGTTATAGCTACTTCTGCTTGGTATCCAGCCTCTGTCATTACTCCTAAAACATGGTTAGCAGTTTTCGCTTACTCATCCATATACTTGCTGTGCGTAAACCTGTATATTGTTCCAAAATCTCGAGCATTTTTTGAAAATGCACTACCACCATTTTGTCTTTTAGCAGTTATTTTAGTAGTGCTTGGATATCTACAAATAGCTATTGGTGCAAAGGATGTGATTTTTACAAATGGCACGGGTCAAACTGACTTCTTTGCATTTTTTCCATACGATGGACATTGGGCTGCATTCGCAACTATTTGGACAGCTGCTTGCATTGGTATGGCTCTACTAAATTCTCGATATAATCCGAACGGTAACTTTATTAATTCCTCGGGTCCTTGGTATTTAACTGGCGCTACTTTACTAGCTGCAAGTGGATTTTTAATTCAAGCAAAATGGCCAAGTACCGTATTACTTGTTACATTTTCTGTTATGTTAATGCTTGTAGCTATACAATTTTTAACGAAGTCTAACGATAGAAACCGTAATCAAATAGCTCTTTTTTGTGGTCTTGCTAGTTCCATTATATTTGCTGCAACTATCGTGCGTCTATTTCAGTTCGAAACGGATACTTCTGATACTAATTTTCTCCATCAAGCTGCATTAGAAATATTTAAAGATCGGCCATTATGGGGATGGGGATTCGATAGCTTTGCACAAATATCTCCTTTTTATACTGCAGATACAATATTAGGTGCAAGGTATGATCGAGCTTCTTCCGATTTCTTACATTATTTAGTAGAGTTAGGATTAGTCGGTGCTTTATTACTTCCTATAACCTGTTTCATTATATTATTAGAGTATCTCAAGGAAAGACGGAATGTTGTTTTAAGTCGGCACCTACTCATTGGCTGCGCTGGAGTCGTAGTATTAGCTTTCTGCGATTCTCCATTCATGTCTCCTGCAGTATTTCTAAGCTTTTTTATCGTTTTCTTTAGTGCTATGCGATGGGCCAAAGTCAGCCGAATAGAAGATTCTTTAGATACAAAGCCTCAATTAGTAATTTCCGAAGAGCACCGTAGAGTTCCTATTTATACCGGAGAATATAAGGATATTACAAAATAGACTCCATATGGTCTAACTCATATTTATGCATACCCAGCATTTTGATTATATTGTAATTGGTGGAGGTAGTGGCGGATATGCCGCTGCTCGAACTGCGCGCGAGTCAGTAGAGCGCGTTGCTATCATTGACTCTGCTAATACATTAGGTGGACTCTGCATTTTACGAGGATGTATGCCCTCAAAAGCATTACTCTACTCAGGGCAATTACTCTATGATGCTAAACAAGCCACTAGTTTTGGACTAAAAATTCCGACAGCAGTCATTGATATGCCCACATTACAGAAGCGCAAGCAATCGCTTGTAAAGGAATTTGCGGACTATCGTGGGGATCAATTACATAACAGCCGCTTTAGCTTATTTAGAAGTGCAGCGAAGTTTATTGATAAAAATAAGATCCAACTCAGCAACGGTCAGATATTATCAGCAGATCATTTTATGGTAGCGACCGGATCGGTTGTTGCCACACCGAACGTACCAGGATTAGCGGAAAGTAAGTGCTGGACCAGTGACCATATATTAAATCTGGACTCAACTCCAGAAGAGATGGTGGTACTTGGTGGTGGTGTTGTAGCATGTGAACTTGCTCAGTTCCTAGCTCGAATCGGGACTAAAGTCACACTGATCCAGCGCAGTAATCACATACTCAAAGGCTTACCAAGTAAAGCATCTGCAGTCATCGAAAATAAATTTCGCGATGAAGGAATTGTACTGTATACAAGCACTGCTATCCAATCGGTAGATAAAGTAAACGGTCAATATGAAGTTATCTTTAATTACAAAGGTAAACGTCTCTGCATCCACACTCCACATCTTATGAATGCACTCGGTCGCAAGCCAGCCACGCAAGGATTAGATCTTAGTAAAGCAGGTATTTCTACAAGCAAAAACGGGCAAATTATTTGTAATAAATTCCAACAAACGACAAACCCAAAGGTGTATGCAAGCGGTGATGTTACAGGCCCTCATGAAATTGTTCATATTGCAATACTACAAGGCGAGGTAGCTGCTAAACATGCAACTGGTCAAGTTGCTGATCCTGTAGATTATGACTCTTTAGTAAGTGTTGTTTTTACAGATCCACAAGTCGCACAGGTCGGACCAAGTAAACAGCAATTAGATGACCGTGGAGCTAAATACCTCTGCGCAGATTATCCTTTTGATGATCACGGTAAATCGATACTCATGAATGCAAAATATGGATATATTCAGGTATACTGCGATCTATCTGGAAAAATCTTAGGAGCGCAGTGTGTAGGAAAAGATGCCGGTGAACTGATTCATGCGATGGCTGTAGCGGTTAGCCTAAAGGCAACAGTACACGATTTATTAAAAGTACATTGGTATCACCCAACGTTATCTGAAATTTGGACTTATCCGCTGGAGGAATTAGCAGATGCTTTGTAAGCAGGTCACCAAACTCCGCGATCACCTTTTTTGAGCGAACGAGCCACTGCTACGAGTAATTGTACTGTCGACTCAATATCTTCTAAGTCAACCATCTCACTAGGTGTGTGCATGTAACGTAGTGGAATGGAAAGAAGGCCAGTAGCTATTCCAGCTTGTGCCACTTGTATAGCACGTGCATCGGTACCAGTTGGGCGTGGGTCAGCCTCAATTTGATATGCAATTTTTGATTTTTCAGCGACTGCCACGATGTGCTCAAAGATTACTGGATTAATATTTGGACCGCGGCAAATAATAGGACCGCCACCCTGATTAAAACTGCCATACTTTCGTGGATCACAATCTGGAGAATCGGTCGCGTGACCTACATCTACTGCTACAGCAAAATCTGGATTTTCAGAAAAGGCTGCGGTAATTGCGCCGCGTGTACCAATTTCTTCTTGGGTGGTAGCTGCAGCCGTCACTCGAGCTGACAATTTATATTTAGCCAACCTACGAACAGCCTCTAGGACAGCGTAAGCTCCTGCCTTATCATCAAACGCCCGTGCAACACCAACGCTACCACGGATGAGTTCAAAACTTTGATCATAGACCGCGCAGTCACCTATTCGTACGAGCGCTTCAGCTTCTGCCTTGGATGCAACACCTAGATCAATCCAAATTTCATGCGTCTGAGGCACTTTTTTACGATCCTCGGCACTCATCAAGTGAATTGCTCGCTTACCGGTTATACCTTTTACAATTCCATCACGGGTCAATATTGACACGCGTCGTCCAGAAATCATGGACTTATCATGACCACCTAAAGTATCGAAATAAACAAATCCTTTATCGTTGATATACGTTACAATGAGGCCCAATTCATCAATATGACCGGTAAAAAGTACAGATGGATCCCCTTTTGGATTGACCGTAGCAAAACGATTGCCCATGGTATCTTTGCGATATTCATCAACAACAGGCATAACCTCTTTGTCCACAACAGCTTGCGCTTCATATTCGTGCCCAGTGGGTGAACGAGCATTTAGTAGGTCTACAAGAAAATCCGGTGCTTTGTACGCTTTTTTTCGTGTGCTAGAACCTTTGCGTTGCGAAATCTTTTTTGACATAATTACAGAAATAAAGGATCTAAATTAATAACGCACTAATTATATTCAACGATAGCAGTCACGACAAAGTTTGCTATATAACCAATATTAATACTATTTTTAATAGCGGTAATGCTCGGACTTATAGGGTCCGCCAGGTGCTACTCCAATGTAGCTAGCTTGTTCATCACTGAGAGTCGTTAACTTGCAACCAATTTTTTCAAGGTGCAAGCGCGCTACCTCTTCATCAATATGCTTGGGTAAGATATAAACTCCTGGCGAATACTTCTCGAGCTGCTTCCAAAGCTCAATTTGAGCAAGCGCTTGATTGGTAAAACTATTGGACATAACAAATGATGGGTGACCGGTGGCGCAACCTAAGTTTACTAGACGACCCTTCGCTAGGAGGTAAATACTATTACCACTTGGAAAAGTGTACTTATCAACCGCACCTTGATCATCCGGCTTTATTTCTTCTATGTCGACACCTGGCATATCGTTTAAGCGGTCGACATCAATTTCATTGTCAAAGTGTCCAATATTACAAACTATAGCTTGATCTTTCATCTTAGACATTTGGTCGGCACTAATAATGCCATAATTTCCAGTAGTCGTTACATAAATGTCTCCCCATCCGAGCGTATCTTCAACTGTTAATACGCGGTAGCCCTCCATCGCTGCTTGCAATGCACAGATAGGGTCTACTTCGGTTACTACCACCTGTGCACCCATCCCCTTGAGAGCTGCAGCGCAACCTTTACCTACGTCACCGTAGCCACATACAACACCTACCTTTCCGGAAATCATTACATCGGTTGCCCGTTTGATGCCATCGAGTAATGATTCACGGCAACCATATAAGTTATCAAATTTGCTCTTTGTTACCGAGTCATTCACATTGATAGCTGGTACCAATAATTTACCAGCGTTGTGCATTTCGTATAAGCGGTGTACACCGGTGGTGGTTTCTTCGGAAACTCCCTTCCATTCCTCCACTACAGCGTGCCAATGGTTGGGCTTATTTGCGTGAATTTTCTTAAGTAGATTTTTAATCACCGCTTCTTCCATGCTTCCAGAATGCGATTCTACCCAGTCGCTCCCATCTTCGAGTTCATAACCCTTATGAATTAGCAAGGTTGCATCACCGCCATCGTCAACAATTAGCTGGGGACCTGATCCATCTGGCCATGTGAGTGCCTGCTCCGTGCACCACCAATAATCCTCTAGGCTCTCGCCCTTCCAAGCAAAAACAGGCACATCCAAATTCTTCGCTACATAAGCAGCCGCATGGTCCTGAGTTGAAAAAATATTACAAGAGCACCAACGCAGATCCGCTCCTAAAACTTGCAGGGTCTCAATGAGTACTGCTGTTTGTACTGTCATATGCAGTGACCCCATAATACGGACACCTTTAAGCGGTTGCTCCTTAGCATATTTTTCGCGCGTTGCCATGAGTCCTGGCATCTCGTGCTGCGCAATCTCAATTTCTTTTTGCCCAAAATCAGCTAAATTTATGTCTTTTACCTTATAATCAGTGGTAGTTTTAGTGAGTGTATCTGTGCTCATAATTCGAATATTAATATAATTAAAGTGCCGCTTTTAAAGCCTCTGCTTTATCAGTAGACTCCCATGGTAAATTATCTTTGGCGAAATGTCCGTAATTGGTGGACTCCCGGTATATTGGACGAAGTAGATCTAATTGACTGACAATATCAGCAGGCTTGAAGCTGAATACTTTTTGTGCCGCTTGTGCTATCTTTTCATCGCTTGCCGTACCTGTTCCGAAAGTATCCACGTGTATACTTGTAGGGTACGGGTGACCAATCGCATAGGCTACTTCTAACTCACAGGAGTCTGCAAGGCCTGCAGCAACAATATTTTTTGCTACCCAGCGAGTAAAATATGCAGCAGAGCGATCCACCTTTGAGGGATCTTTTCCAGAAAAAGCGCCGCCACCATGGCGCGCCCATCCACCGTATGTATCCACAATAATTTTGCGTCCTGTAAGACCTGCATCTCCTTGCGGACCACCGATTACGAAATTACCGGTAGGATTTATTAAATACTCGGTATCAGCAGTGATTAATTCAGCGGGTAATACTTTATGAATGACTTCATTAATACAAAATTCTCGGATTTTTGCGTGCTCCGCAGATGCGGAATGTTGCGTGGAAATGACTACATTCTTAATAGCTACAGGCTTGCCATCTACATACTCAAGAGCCACTTGACTTTTGACATCGGGTCGCAGCCAAGGCACACGTAGTTCCTTACGCTGGTGCGCCATTTCTCGAAGTAAGCGATGCGCAAACATAATGGGTGCTGGCATTAGTTCTGGGGTTTGCTGACACGCGTAACCGAACATTATACCTTGATCACCTGCGCCTTGCTCCTCGGTATCTTTACCAGATGCCCCGGCAGCATCGACTCCTTGAGCTATATCAGCAGATTGGGCAGTAAGTATATTCGACACAAAAACTTTATCCGCATTAAACACATCATCATCATTTATGTAACCAATTTCGCGGATCGCCTGTCGCACGATTGCTTCATAATTTAGCTCGGCAAGTGTGGTGATTTCTCCAGCTAAAAAGACACAATTACTTTTAACTAAAGTTTCGCAGGCTACACGACTGTTTGGATCCTGTTCTAAACATGCATCTAAAATACTGTCTGAAATATAATCAGACACCTTGTCAGGATGACCTTCACCGACAGACTCTGAAGAAAATATAAAGTTTTTACTCATATAACGTGTACATCATAAAAAGATCTGCGCTGTTTATGCAAGACTTTCATCAAAATATCCTGATATTTTGATATGTTATTATTTTAAGCCTGCATAAAAGGGATTCCAGCTATTTTCATGAGCAACCGTTGTTAGCGGTCCATGCCCAGGACAGAGCACAGTATCGCCGGGCAAGCTGAGTAATTGGGAGCGGTTAATTTCGATCGATTTGGCATATTGAGCAGCTGGCATGCCGCCCTGCGAGCAAGCAAAAAGGGCGTCTCCTACGCAGGCTATTTTTTTTGTTAATCCATCCATTAAATAACTCGTGCCGCCTTTGGAGTGACCATTTGTTAAGCGCGCTTTTATTTGTAAACTTCCAACATCAAAGCAGTCTCCATCACTCACAGCATATGCACCTGCAAAGGGTTCGCGCTTCGGTCCGTACAAAGTTGTATTTGAAAAAGCTGCACGTAGCGCAGGAACTGCTGCGACATGATCGCGGTGGGTATGCGTGAGAAAGATTGCCTGCAGCGACGCGCCGATCGAATGGATTGCAGTTATAACTTGGTTTGGGTCAGTACCGGTATCAAAAAGCACTGCCGCGGAACTTTTAGGACACTTAACTAAGAAACTATTTACAGCCATCTGCCCGAATCCAGGAATCGAAAAAGAGGTATTAAAAGTATGCAAATCTTCTAATTCAATTCGCTCTGGAGTGGACTCGCCACTAGCAAGGGCTTCTACTGCATCTGAGTGGAGCCCAAGGACAGCGGCAACTTTGCATGAAGAAAGTGAATCAAATTTTCCTTTAAGTAAGCTTGTTACCTGCTGTGTGGATAGTCCTGCTAATTCTGCAAGTTTTGACTTACCGAGACCTAATCCTGTAGCAGCCTTCATGAGGACATCCTCATAATTGTCTTCCAATTCAATGCGCATACTTTTTTGGATAAAATTGAGCAATAAGAAGTAAAAAAGCGAGACCACTTAACAAACACACTAGTGGTGGCACGCCATAACCGAGAGGTAAAAATCCAGCGAACACTGCAACCAATCCAGTTAATGCAGCAAATGGCAGCTGAGTGCGAAAGTGCTCAAGCGGTTCGACTCCTGCGGCAATGGAGGCGATAATAGTTGTATCACTAAATGGACTACAATGATCTCCAAAGACTGCGCCGCTAAAGACTGCGCCAATGGCAGCAAGGATAAATCGATCACGCTCTACGTTAGAGAGTTCTCCAGTCATTGCAAAAATAAGCGGAATACTAAGCGGCATAAGCACAGC
>JAKVCN010000055.1 GCA_022448585.1 Puniceicoccaceae bacterium
CTCTGCATACTCCGGTCACAGCGCTACTTTAAATCTTCTTTCGGGAAAGCTGGAAGTGAGTAGTGGTTGGCTACTTTTTCAACCTAACACACAAAAGAATATCACCGTTGATAAGGGTGTACTAATCTTTAAGGGTGACCGCAAAGGTAACCTTAAAAAATTACTCCAAGACAGTGGCACTAAGTTAAGCTTAACTGGAGGGATGAGCCTAGAACAAGAAGCGGTTAATAGCGAAGGCTACCGAGGCATTGTAGAAATTACTCAAGGTAACTTCACACTCAAATACGGTTACAATCCCAAAAGTGATATGACCGCACTATGGACAGTACAAAATTAACTTACAATTGAACCTCTAAGGCATAACCGATACCATCGTTTTTAAGCCTTGGCAGGGTAATTTGTAGTCCTGCATCTGTTTGCTCCCAATTAACTAAATCAGACTGCCCAAGTACTTGGATAGCTTTAATCGCCTCTCCTTTCAGTGATTTAACCAAAATCGTATTGTTCTCAGGACGTGCGAGCGCCATCACATATACTTTGTTTTCTTTTTGGGTAAACCAAAAGTCATCACTCTTAAAATCAAAGCTTAGCTTGGCTTTTTTGCGGTGCTCGGTTCCACCCATATGTAAATTAGTAGGCCCCTCATTATCAATGCGCCACGGTCTACTGCCGTAAATAGCCGCACCATTAATTTTAAGCCATTCACCCGCAGTTTTTAAATTGACTACCGCTTGCTCTGGAATGGTACCCGTTCCATCTGGTCCTACATTAAGTAATAAATTTCCTCCCTTACTTACATTTGCGATCAGCCAATACAGTATTTCCACAGGAGGCTTCCAGTCGTCATCATAAGACTTATATCCCCATGAATTGTTTGTTGTTGCGACACATTCCCAGGCATTTTTATTAATCGCATCAGGTATAACATTATCACCCGGAATACCAAAATCACCAAAATGATTTCCTATACGCTGATTGACTAATATCTCCGGATTCGCATTAAAAATCGTCTCATAAAAAGCGAAACTATGGCGCGCTGGTATATAAATTGGAGTATCTAGCCATATTTCTGTAAGTTCATAATTATTAACTAGTTCGCGAACCTGTGGTAGCGACTTATTTTCAATATAGTCATCAAATTTTACAGGTGCTGGATCGAAATAATTAGCAAAAACTTTTTTGAGAGGCTTTTCAGGACCATATTCCTTAATACCAGAGTCTCCGCCATCGCGCCAGTCGAGGGCGTGAGAGTAGTAAACACCAAAAGAGATTCCCTCACGCTCACAAGCTTGCTCGAGTTCTCGTATGATATCTCGACCAAACGGAGTCGCATCCACACTGTTAAAATCACTCACCTTAGATTCAAAAAGTGCAAACCCGTCATGATGCTTCGAAGTGATCACCATGTATTTCATTCCAGCTGCTTTAGCCACAGCGACCCACTCATCTGCATCAAACTTGGTGGGATTAAATCGATTCGCTAATTTAGCGTATTCAGCCCGAGGTATTTCCCTGCGACGCATTATCCACTCTGCTACTTTAGGGCCTATGCCTGGATCTTCCATCTTCATTCCCTCATACACGCCACCAAGAGTTGCATATAAGCCCCAATGAATGAACATTCCATACTTTTGGTCATTGAAGCGTTTATGACCCCTCTGCTTACCCGTCGATTCAGCCATAGGGCGCCACTTCGCCTCCAGTTCAAGCATCTCTGGCGATCCTGGAACTCCGGATCCCCATGGGGGAGAGGCAAATAATTGTGTATTACAGATACAAAAAGCAGCCGAAGATACCGATAATACAGTCCAGAGTTTTGTAGTAACAGAATTAAGCAAGTTCATAATAGATAAAATAAATATAATAGGAGTATTTTTATGCAGCCAATTTACACATCAAAATAGTAAGTAAAAACCATGCTACCCTCATACAACACTAAAAGTAAACTGTGTTACGAGAGTAATGTAGATTCATAGCTCCTATTCAGTACGAGTAAAAATTCCTAGTTTAACAAAGAAAGTATGTGTTATCTTATCCACTTTCGGGTGGTTAATTATATCTATTAATTAGTCAGAGCTGTCTATTGATAAGAAATCTAAAATATATTAAGATAACAGGATTATCATTATTTGCTTATTATCAAAGTATGAATACATCACCTGAAAGTAATATAGAAATCCTGCAGGAACTGATACCCAAGATTCCAATGCGTCAGGGTAAGATGCCAGTTGTCGGCATGGGCACTTTTGGTTCCGATCATGTTAGTAATGAGCAGATGGCCGAGGCAGTGCTTGGTGCTGCAGAAGTTGGCTATCGACATTTCGACTGCGCCGAGGTCTACGGCAATGAAGCAGAAATTGGTGCATCCCTTGAACAAGTTATGGCAAATGGCGTTGCGCGCGAAGACCTGTGGATAAACTCGAAGGTTTGGAATAATAATCACTCAGCTAAAGACGTTATCGATGCCTGCAAACGATCACTAGAAGATCTTAGAATCGATTATATTGACTTATATTTTGTGCACTGGCCTTTCCGTAATTTTCACCCTCCCTTTTGCGACGTTAATGCGCGAAACCCGGACTCTCATCCATATGTGCACCGCGAACTGATGGAAACTTGGGAAGCCTTGGAATTTTTGCATGGTGAGGGTCTTATTAAAAATTTAGGTACCTCTAATATGACGCTTCCAAAGCTAGAGTTGTTAATTAAAGACGCTTCTATTAAGCCCGATGCCAATGAAATGGAGCTACATCCACATTTTCAACAACCTGAACTACTGGAATATTGTATTCGCCAAGAAATACAACCAATCGGGTATTGCCCACTAGGCTCTCCTGGACGCCCTGAACGCGACCGCACCCCAGACGACACCACTGATATAGAAGATCCAGTGATCGTTCAAATAGCCACAGCACATAACGTCCATCCAGCAATCATATGCATCAAATGGGCGCATCAAATCGGAATAGCGCCGATCCCAATGTCAACAAATCCACGTAACTACTATGCGAATTTAAAAGCTGTTACCGAGGACCCTTTAACCGATGAAGAAATGAAATCCATTAGTGCAATCGATAAAAATTGCCGTCTTATTAAGGGCCAAGTTTTCCTTTGGGAAGGTGCAAATAGTTGGGAAGATCTTTGGGACCTAGATGGAACAATAACAAAGTAATTAAAAATAGATACAATACCATGAGCACAACCTCTATACCCGACCTTATGCAAGGTGCTGTTTTACCTGGAGACAGCACTACAGAGCTTAAAGAATTCTCAATCCCAGAACCGGGTGCTGGTGAGGTGCTTTTACGCATCAAAGCATCGACTATTTGCGGCTCAGATATTCGCTGTATTTACCATGAGCATCTTGGTAAAGGCCCAGAAGGATATCAAGGAGTCATCGCAGGCCATGAACCATGCGGCCAAATACTTAAAAGTGGACCAGGTTGTCGCCAGTTCAAGCCCGGTGACCGAGTGATCGTCTACCATATATCTGGCTGTGGATTGTGCTACGACTGCCGCCAAGGTTACATGATCTCATGCACGCACCCTACTCTGCGCCGCGCCTATGGTTGGCAACGTGACGGCGGGATGGCCGGCTATATGATCGCTGAAGAAAAAGACCTAATCTACTTACCAGATGAATTGAGCTATGCAGACGGCGCGCAAGTTGCCTGCGGATTTGGCACTGTTTACGAAGGCCTCGAAAAAATTGGTATTTGTGGGAATGACGCGGTCCTCATTACAGGACTCGGTCCAGTTGGTCTGGCTGCGGCTGCGCTCTGCAAAAAGTTAGGAGCGAATAAGATTATTGGAGTTGATGCGCTCGAATCGCGCAATCAAATTGCCTCTGACTTAGGACTGTTTGATGAAGTCTTACTAGCTGGAGATGATAATGAAAAAGACATTAGAAAACTAACAAATGGTCATGGAGTCGAGCGTGCTGTCGAATGCTCCGCACACCACAGTGCAAGAAATATGGCTATTCGCGCCACTCGCAAATGGGGTAAGATGGTCTTAATTGGAGAAGGAGGTCACATGCAGATGAATCCATCACCGGATATGCTTCATGATCAAAAGACTATTTATGGCTCATGGGTCACCAGCACTTGGCGTATGATGGATTTAGTCGAACGCTTGGTACGCTGGAATTTACACCCAGCAGATTTAATCACGCATCGCTTTGGGCTTGAAGATGTTGAAGATGCTTACTCACTTATGGCATCTGGTAAGTGCGGAAAAGTTGCCGTCTGTTTCGACGAAGAACTCCACGTTTAACCCTCAAATAAGTATGCTCAAAGGTATTCACCCAGCAATCAGTCCTGAATTACTTAAAATCCTTGCCGAAATGGGCCATGGAGAAGAGCTTATACTCTCCGATGCTCATTTTCCAGCACAAGCGTTTAACTCTACTGTAATACGCGCCGATGGATTAAGCGTTACCACTCTTCTTGATGCGCTACTGCCACTTTTTGAATTAGATAGCTATGCAGACCCACTAGTAATGATGCAAGCAGTCGAAGGCGACCAACTCGATCCAAATGTAGAAGAAGCATACCGTAAAGTAATCGAGAAGCACGTTCCAGATGCTCCAGATACAGTGCGAATCGATCGATTTGCGTTTTATGATCGTGCTAAGGAAGCGACTGCAGTAGTAGTTACTGGAGAACTAGCTAAATATGGGAATATAATAATTAAGAAGGGCGTAACCCCTGTTTCATAGAGTAACTACAGTTATAACTGTATCCTAAGGTTTACGAGTAAGCTTAAAAATTATTTAAGTTTTCCACACGTACTATTCAGTCGATGTCTTGCTGCTAACACGGCGAATCAAGCTTGCGTATTGCTTCGGAGAGAGTCCGTTAACGCGCTTAAAGACCCTAGAAAAGTGGTAAGGATCGTGGTAGCCAACAACAGCGCCTACATGTTTGACTGACAAGTTTTCTCTAACAATTAACTCAGCTGCATGACAGACTTTCAGCCGCGTCAACAACTGATACGGGGTTTCGCTAGCGTAACGCTTAAATAAGCGTGAAATATACACTCCGTTGACTGAGCACGCCTTGGAGACCTCATTAATCGAATGAATATCTAAGTAGTTCTCTTGTATATATCGCCAGCAGCGTGTGAAAGTTTCATTCGAATAGGATTGGGTTTTCCCAGTAATAGATCGATCCGTAGACAAGCGAACAAACAGTAACTTTAAAAGTTGCTCACATAAGCGACCCGCTTTTAAGCGGCTAATTTGCCGGCATTCTAAGAACTGCTCAAAGATATCCTGAATCCATCGTCGGTTACCTGCATAGAACATACAGCCTTCACTAAGATCAAATTCCTGCATACGCTTCAGCGCTTCAGCGCCACTAAAATCGACGAAGTATTTTGTCATCGGCTCCGCACCCAAAGTACGAATCGTATGTGCGGTATTTGGGCCATATATAAAAAACCCTCCTGCACTAACCACGTCTTGATGCATTCCATTTAAAATGAGCTCACACTGACCGCTCGCTATAAATTCAATCGCAAAATAATCGAAGTTTGTTCGATCAATACTGTAGCCTGCTGAGCAAGATTCTTTACCAGCACATATTACAGATACATCGTTACTTTTAGCTGCATTAGGGTCGAGTATAAAATAGTCACCCTCCACTTGCTGAGTTGCAATAAAACTTGGTACTATAGACTCCTCGTTATCTGCAACCAATCCTATTGTAGATGAAGATTCTGCTACTAACTTTACATGTTTATTGCTTGGCATAGACTTAATTAATAAATCTATCTCATAAAAAGATGAGAAAACCAATCAATAATGGATATTTTTTACTTAATCATGGAAAGCAGCAAAATTCAAGTAAACTACACTTAGACTGATCAATCTCTACATCTGAGCCTTTCAGCAGCTTAAAAATTATTTAACAGCTGTTATTTTTAAACTATATACGTGTTCGCAAGGCATTTTACTTGGATTGAAATTTGGTAATGTCACAGCAATACCACCATCTGTAAGCTCGACTGGAAGAACAGAGTCATATCCTAGCATTGTAACTGTAGAGTCTTCGCTTAGCTCAATGTCTTTTATGACAAACTCACCTGAATCAGGTAATTCAGTAATAAGGGCGTAGACACAGTCACCTTTAGAAGTGAAGTAGCACTCCTTGCGCGCTTGTCCCTCTTTAGGATATTTCGCCATTTCAATAATTGGGTCAGGTACGCCATGATGAAATTCCTTTTTAGTATATTCGCGAATGGTGCCCGAACTCCACTGGCAATCTCTTTTCCAGCGACGCGTTCCGTAGATCGCTTCACCATTAATCTCCAACCATTCACCAATTTGTAAAAGACGATCTTCCATAATAACTGGGATTCGACCATCCGCAGTCGGACCTATATCGAGCAAGAAGTTACCTCCCCTAGAAACAATATCACAAAGCATAAAGATAAGTAATTCACCAGTATTATAATCGTCATAAGTCTCTACACGGTTATAACCAAAAGATTTCCCAATACCGCGATTTTCTTCCCATAAGATCTCAGGATCGGCAAATCCAGAGCCATACTCAGTTGTATAATAACCTCCATGTTTCTTGCGGACTTTCCCCCAACGATCATTGATCACAACTTCATCCTTATTCGGAGCATTATTAAACAACCATGCCAGCAGTGGTTTCGTCTGCCATTTTTCCTCATCCATCCACCAATCTCCATCAGAAAAAATTAATGCTGGCTGATATTTCATAACAATTTCTTTAAACTGAGGGTACATTACTTTATGAATATAATTGTTAAGCGTTACATCATTACATTCCTTACCTCGTGGGATCGGTTGATCGCTCTCTGGCCACAAGGGGTTAAACCAATCCCAAATCGAATAATACAGCCCCATTTTTAAACCTGCATCTCGCACTGCACTGTCCAATTCACCGAGTAGATCTCGCTTAGGACCAGATTCAACTGAATTCCATGCCATACCAAAGCTTTCGGAAGCTTCTTTGTTCGGCCATAAGCAATATCCATCATGATGCTTAGAGGTAAGTACTACATATTTAGCACCGCTTCGTTTAAATACAGTCGCCCACTGATCAGCATCATACATTTCGCAGGTAAAGAGTGGTCGAAAGTCTGCATACTCAAAATCTTCCCCATAAACACGATTATGAAACTCTCGAGTTGCACTACCCTGGCTAACAGCAGCTTGATGCTTGCCAGTTTGGTCGCCTTCTTTAGCATGCCAATACCACTCTGCGTATGTGCCTCGAGTTGAAAATGCTGGTACAGAATAAAGGCCCCAATGTATAAAAATGCCAAACTTTGCATCCGGATACCATTGCGGCGTTTCGCGACTATCAATCGACTCCCAATTCGCTTCATATGGCTTTGCCGATAAAATATTGGCAGGAATGGATACAACCAAAGAAGCTAAGATTACAAGTATAATTAAATTTAGAGGGTACATAAATTAATAAGATTTATTTAAAGGTTAATAAATAGCAGTGGATAACGATTCGATGCAGAGTATGCACGAGAATCCATCTAGCCAGAATAGATAAAAGTTACCTCATAATGTCGATTTCTAACTTGCTGCTACGATTGAACAAGGATCGATATAATAAGACAACTACTTAGCAAAATTTTTGAAGGTTGTTACGCACCAATAGAGCGATTTAATTTTCCGGAAATAAAGCCTTCTGTATCCAGTCGCACATGAGAGAAGCCCAGCGCAATAATCTTTTTCTCTAGTAATTCCCAGTGCACTTTTATCGATTGAATCGCTTCATTAGGAACCTCCACCTGTGCATAGTTACCATAGTGGCGCACCCGATTGATAGGAAAACCCGCGTCCTGAACAATTGCCTCGGCAGATTCAATCTGGCGGAGTTTATCAAAAGTAATTTGCTCCCCATAAGGAACTCTTGAAGAGAGGCATGGGCTAGCAGGCTTATCCCAACAATCTAGACGAAAAAACTCGGCTAATTCTCGTACAGCATTCTTGTCGATATTACAATCAACTAACGGTGAGTGTACCTTAAACTCTTGTGCTGCTTTTAATCCAGGGCGATAATCACTGGCATCATCAGCGTTGGAACCATTGAGTACCCACCAATCAGGAAACTCGCTCACCATACCTTGAAGCTCATCATAGAGGGAATGTTTACAATAATAGCACCGATTGGATGGATTATTAAAATAATCAGGGTTTTCCAGTTCACGAGTCTTAATAACCCTTAGTGGAAGGTTAATTCCTAATGAAAACCGCTTGCCTGCATCTAAATCAGAAAGCTTTAAACTAGGCGAGGCAGAGATGACTGCCAACGTGCGTTTTGCGCCTAAAAAATGTTTCGCCAAATATGCTACTAGAGAGCTATCTACTCCACCTGAAAAAGCTACTAAAGCACCAGGGCACTTTTTAAACCAGTTTTCAAGCTCAGATAACTTTGACATCGTAACGTTGTTAATCATTTGATTTTTATCTGTCAACTTGCGCTTACGAAGTTTTTATCCTAACAAATAACAATGGCGACTCTCTTATACCAATGCCCAGCCGGTATCAGCGGCGATATGAATCTTGCTGCGCTGGTCGCTCTCGGGGTAGCTCCAAAAGACCTAGAAGCTGAGCTTCGAAAATTGCCCTATACTGGTTGGTCGCTAAAATTTAAGCAAGATAATCGGCATGGTATTAGTGGCTTAAACTGTACAGTAATCGTCGATGAAGAGTCTACACATACGCATGAATCCATTGAGCATAGTCATCATAAACATAGAACTTATCGAGAAATTCGTGAAGCAATTGAGCAAAGCGAACTAGCAGAAGCAGTCAAAATCGATGCTATCGCCTGCTTCAAAGCACTCGCTGAAGCAGAAGCTGCAGTGCATGGAGTAGAGCCAGATAAAGTACATTTTCACGAAGTTGGTGCAATCGATTCTATCATCGATATTGTCGGAGCTGCAATTGGATGGGATATATTAGGAGTAGAGCGTGTCGTTTGCTCCTCTCTGGAAGTCGGTGGTGGCTCCATACGCTGCGCGCACGGCGTCATGCCTGTGCCTGCTCCAGCAACCTCTCGTTTATTAAATGGAATATCCTTTAGTAGCGGCGCAACTGATAAGGAAACGACCACACCAACTGGAGCTGCCCTATTAATTGGCAAAGGCTGTGAATTTGGACAGTCTATTTCAGGAATACAAATACGTGCTGCAATAGCGATAGGACAAAGAGAGGATCCAAATGTAGCCAACGCGCTCTATGTATCCTTAGTAGATGAAGGCAGTGAGTCTAATTTAAGTGTCGATCAGGTTTGGGAAGTAGTGACTAATATAGATGATATGACAGCTGAGTCCTTGAGCTTTACTTGCGAGCAATTATTCGACTCTGGAGCCCTTGATGTTTGGCAAACACCAGCTACTTTCAAAAAAGGACGTCTTGGTTGTAGTATACATGCGCTTGTCGAGGACACCAATTTATCCAATGTCGAAAACTGCCTACTAAAGTATAGTCGAACTTTGGGATTACGTAAACAAAAGTGGAGCCGCACTAAATTAACAAGGGAAATGTCAAATGTAGCTACCCCTTGGGGAGAAGTTCGGGTAAAGACTGCTACTCTTGAGGATGGCTCTTACAGGCACAAATTCGATTTCGATGACTGCGCTACAATTGCTAGAAGCGAAAATCAGACGCTCGCATGGGTGAATGAAAAAGTGCAGGAACTTTATTTGAAGCAAACTTCAAAAAAAGCATGAACGACCGTGATATACTAGAAAGCTTCCAAACTGGAGAGATTGACTTAGATACCGCAATTTCCAAACTTAAGGGGTACGAAGACTTGGGTCATAGCCGCGTAGATATTAATCGTGAAGAGCGAAATGGCGCAGCCGAAGTTATCTATGGAGAGGGAAAGACTGCTGATCAAATTAAAGCGATCATGCGCAGCATGCAAAAGCTACAGCAAAACATACTTGTTACTCGCTTAGACTTAGAAAAAGCCGAAATTTTGAACTCTAGCT
>JAKVCN010000056.1 GCA_022448585.1 Puniceicoccaceae bacterium
GAAATGATGTTAAGGGGCTATTAGACTATTTGTTTGATCATGATAATATGCCGCCGTTTTTTGCGCGTTTTATGATTCAGAGAATGACAGTTTCGAATCCGTCCCCTAATTATATATTTGATGTTTCTCAAGCGTTTAAAGATGGCGAGTATGAAGGTTCTGGATCCGGTCAGCGTGGCTGTATGGAAGCCATTGTTAAAGCTGTATTACTTCACCCAGAAGCGCGGTCGTCGAGCCTCGCCTACGATCCGAATCATGGTAAATTAAGAGAGCCACTCATTCGTCTAATTCATGTTGCTCGCGCCTTTAGTATTACCTCTAATCGAACCTATGGATGGCTTTATTTCAAAGACCTTGAAGATAAAATATTGCAAGCGCCCTATGAGCAAACTTCTGTTTTTAATTACTACCGCCCAGATTACTCGCCTAATGGCGCGATTGCTGATTCGGGGCTTAACGCACCAGAGTTCCAAATCCATAACGATGTGAGTGCGCTACATTTAGCCAATGGGCTTGCGACTCTTATTCAGCACGGTATCGTTGGGCAAAATAGCATGCCTTATTATGGTAACATTGGTCAGCGTAATCGAATTGAAGCGGAGCTAGACTATACCTATGAAATTTCAATTGCTGGTAATACTACCGCATTGATTAATCATCTTAACCTAGTTTTGTGTGCTGGACGTCTATCCTCCGAGAACCGAACTTCAATCGAGACAGCTATCGCTAGTACTAGTTTAAGTGGCGAGGATAAGGTTAAGTATATTGCTGGCTTGATGGTCCTTACCCCCGAATTTAACACTCTTTATTAACATGGATTTAAAACAGAAAATCTCGCGCCGTCAATTTATTGGGCAGGCTAATTGTGCCGCGGTAGGAACTGCCTCACTTCTTTCATCGCTACTGTCTTTGCGCTTGACTGCTGGTGCTGCTTCAGCGTCGAACTTTACCGATTATAAGGCGCTTGTCTGTTTGTTTCTCAATGGAGGTAATGACTCTTTTAACATGCTTGTGCCGCGCCAGCAAAATGCGTATAATGAATATGTCAACGCGCGAGGTGGATTAGCAAGTAGTGGTGGGCTTGCTCTATCAAAGGATGAGCCAACCAGCATAACTCCTGGCGAGGGTGGCCTTTGGCCGATTACATCCTCAGTGCAGAATCAGTCTGGTGGTGCTGGGTATTCAGAGTTTGGCATACACCCCGACTTACCGTATTTAAAGACGCTGTATGATCAAGGTGACCTTGCGTTTGTCAGTAATGTTGGATCCTTGATTGAGCCGACTACATTGACGCAGTATCAAACCAAATCTAAGCCTCTGCCAGAGGGGCTCTTTTCACACCCTGATCATCAGATTCATTGGCAAACACTGGTTCCACAAGTACGAGGATCCAGTCCAAAGGGCTGGGCTGGGCGCATGGCAGAGGTGATGTCGCATGCGAACCAGCAAAGCAGCATCGCCATGAATATTTCTCTATCAGGAGCCAATGTTCTGCAGTCTGGCACCACCACAGTACCTTACATAACAGATCCGGCAGGTGTGGTCGAGTTAAGAAAATATGATCAAGACCCAACACTAAAGCTGGCAGTAGATGATATCTTAGGACAGCATTATCATAGCATTTATTCGAAGACTCTGGCGCAGGCGAATCGAAAATCAATCGACGCGTCGGTCGAGTTTAAGAGTGCGCTAGATAGTTTATCGACACCGTTTGATCCAACAGCTCTCAACGGGTACACACAAACGTATAAACGGCTTTCAATGGTAACAAAAATAATGGAAGCGCGCACCGCTTTGGGCATGGACCGTCAAATTTTCTTTGTTGAGCGCGGAGGGTGGGATCATCACAATGAACTATTGGACCCACAGTCGACACTTTTTACGGAGCTAAATGATGCAATAGAAATTTTTTGGAACGAAGTAGTTAATTTAGGACTGCAAAACAATGTAGTACTTTACACCGCCTCGGACTTTGGCCGTACCTTGACGTCGAATGGTAGTGGCTCGGACCATGCATGGGGCGGAAATCATTTTATTATTAGTGGAAGTGCCGCCGGAGGTGAGATCTATGGAAGTTACCCGGCTTTGGCTGGCGGCAACAATGATTTGGGACGAGGGCGGATTTTACCCTCTACATCAGTGGATGCTTACATGGGAGAACTTGCTTCTTGGTATGGAGTTCCTTCTGCCGAAATCACTACTGTGATTCCAAATATTAATAATTTTAACTTCGCTAATTTGGCATCGCCCTTGGGAATTTTGACTAGCTAAAAATAGTTTATTTATTTCATGAAGTTAAGTTTATATGTTTCGTACATTAGCTTCTGTCTTTACTGCTCTAGCTCACTTTTCGGTTCAAGTTTTACCTATGCATTAAGTGATTTTACGAGCGATCTAGATGGTTGGGGCGGCGGCGCTGATGGAGAAATTAGTACGGTGGGTGCCATCAATGCGGGTGACCCTTATATGCGCAAGGAAATTGATTTAGATGGAGGGGGAGGTTACAAAGCTAGGATGGTCGTGCGCAGACCTACCGATCCTACTGTTATCGCAAGTGACCCTTGGTTAGGGGACTACATTTCTAAAGGTATTCAAAGAGTGGAGTTAGATGTTAAAAATAGCAGTGAGTCAGATACAGTCTTTTTGCGTTTAGCCATATCGAATGTAGCCAACCCGCAGATCTCTACAGGTACTTGGTGGGTTAGCACAACCTACTATAATTTAAGTCCCGAAGGGCAATGGGAGCATGTTAGCTTTAATCTATTGGAAAGTGAGATGCAGCGAGTCGGAACCGTCAATTCAGATACCCCAGGGACGGACTCTTTTGAAGAAACGTTATCAAATTTGAGGGGCTTTCGCTTCATAAGTAACGGCAACGGATATTCTGCTATAGGCGCTGAATATTCAGGAGTGATTGGAATGGATAACATTGAGCTGATTGCAATTCCTGAACCAAATGCGACTGCTATAATTTTGGCGGTTGTGGCTGGTTTTATTGTTTTCTCAAGGTGTCGCATTTAAGGACTGTTTTTCGTGAGGCTTTGCGGGCAGTGAGAGGCCTTTGCAGGCCTTAGTCACAAGTCAGTTAATTCAAGCTCGAAAAACAAGTATGCGGATGGTATCAAGCATATTGATTTTACCATTACACCGATGCGCGTTCGAGTAATTTTTGCCCTATTGCTACTAACCTGTTTTCCATGCATAGCGCCCGCCTATTCTAGGGCTCATTCTTGGAAGCCTGAGGCACTACCGGGTTCGGCTCGTTTGCCGCTAGTTAAGATTCAGAAACTAGTATTACCTTCTGTTGCCAGCGAATTGCTAATTGCCGCTGCCACTGATCTGCAAGCAGTATGGCTTGAGCGAGTAGGTAAGCCTCTAGAAATAGTTAGGCTCCAGGTAGCGCCGCTGCAAATAGAGCCTCACTGTGCTATTATTTTGCGGCGCACTGAACTGCAGCCATTTGCAGAGTGGCGAGGTCATCAGGTAGCCGGAAGTTTTACTCTAGCTCGGCAGCATAGCAGTATTTACTTAGATGCCCATACAGATGCAGGCTTATTAAATGCCGTCTATGCGCTGTGCACAGATGTACTTGGTGTACGTTGGTATTGGCCGAGCGATATCGGTCGAGAGTTTGTCGGGGAAGTGCCTCGGTTGTTCCCAGAGCAACGCTGGTTGGAGTCACCCGCATTTGTACAGCGCCAACTTTACCCTATGGAAAGTGATTACGCGAGGCGCAACCGTCTAGTTGGTGGATATAGTTTTAATCATGCACTTTCGAAAATATTTACCCCTGAAATATTCGCTCGCGAGCCAGAGCTCTTCGCTGAGGTATACGGTAATCGGAGAGTTCCAACAGGTAGTGGTAAGCATGATCCGCAGCCCGATTTTACCGAGCTGCGTGCAGTGGAACTAGCTGCGAAGACGGCGTTACAGTATTTCCGGGAAAACCCTGAGAGTCAGAGTTTTTCACTGTCTATTAATGACAACTGTCTTTTTGACGACTCCGAACGCACAGCAGCTGCCCTAGGCACGCTAAGCTATTTTCGCGAGAGGCCCAATTACACTGATTTAGTCTTTAGCTTTATGAATCAAGTCGCTGAGCAAATGGAGGAGCTGCATAAAATTCAGTTCATGGAAAACAAAGCGGAAACCAGTGTTTGGCTAACCCCAAAGGGTGCTACTCGCTACTTGACTGCACTCGCTTATTACTGGACAGAGCAGTCGCCTTCCATGCGCCTGCATCCAAATGTTATGCCAGTTCTTACCTCCGACCGTGCGCAATGGCACGATCCTGGCTACCGCTCTGAAGACCGTGCTTTGATCGAACGTTGGTCGCAGTCTGGCGCATCACGTATCGCAACGTGGGACTACTATTTTGGTGCACCTCTTCCATACCCGCGCCAGTTTAATCGCTGGATTGCAGAGAGCCTAGAGCATTTAGCCGATAACCAGGTAACCGTTTTTTTCTCGCAGCTGCCCTCAGCTTGGGGATTAGATGGAGCCAAAGCTTGGTTTGCATCACAGTTATTATGGAACCCTTGGCAGGATGACGCTACATTACTCGATGAATATTATACACACTTCTTTGGAGCGGCAGCGGGTTCTATGCGTGCTTTTTACGAAGGGGCAGAGAGGCACAGAGATAAGCACGCAGGAAATTGGCAGTGGATTAAATATTATAAGGACGAAGCTGGAATAGCTCTGTTTACGGGCGGGGTGCTTACGAAGCTGCGCGCTTTAATCGAGCGTGCCAAAGTTGATGTTTCTGATGATGCTAGGCGCTTTGCGCGCGTCCAGATAGTTTCGGATGCGCTTACTTTCACTGAGTTGCAGGCAGCCTACCAGTCTGCGCGAGAGGATTTGCTTGAAATGAGCTTTGCAGGTACTGTGACTGGTGACGAGATCTCGGCATTTATTCAAGCTCGGGCAGCCTTCGAATCCTACGGCGAAATGCTGGTAAACGATCCGCTTCACGCACAGTTCAAGTACTTTACTCGCATATTGCAGTCCGACCCAGTGCCGATTGCAATTGCCGTGTTAGCAGGGGCAGGCCAGTTAATCGAATTTTCAGGAGCAGCCGATTACGCTGCACAAATCGACGCCGCTCGCAAGTGGGCTGCGGAGCCGCAGAGCTTCAAATCTTTGTTGCTAAACGCAGACCTGCGCTATCTAAGTCCGGCGAGTCAATCGCGTAGTTTTCTGCCGCCAGACTTACCGCGTATCGCTAATTGGTGGATGGACTTTCGCCCGTCGGAATATTTGCATTTTTCGCCTGCGAGCTATTCGGGCACAGCGCCCAGCGGACTACGCGCAAGTGGTGCAGATGTATTTTCGATTTTCACCAATGTTGCTTTGGAAGGGGGACGAGACTATTTGCTCGATTGCCATCTTGCCTACAAAGTAAGCCCCGATAATCGCGTTCAGCTCTCCTTGCGCTGGATGGATGCAGAGGGGAAGCTTCTACGTTATGATTATCCATTACAGCTTACAGTTGGACAATCATTAGGTCTACAGCGCATCCAAATCCCATTTCGTTCTCCGCTAGGTGCTCAAGAAGCACGTCTTCACTTTCGGGTCTCACGTCAGTTCGAGGGAGATTACCTAGAACTAAAAAAAATAGACTTTGGGCTGCTTGAGCCAAAATTAAACTGAATTTATGGGGAGCGCGCTTGCCAAAGGATTGGCGCAATACCTTGGTTTGTTCCTTGTGGAGCCTTATACTCAATCTTCCAGCCCTTACATATTTTGCAGCGGTGCATCCACTTTTCGACTTGTTCGGCTTCTTCCATACCACCAGGGTGTCCACGATAGGCGGTAACGAGTAACAATCCGTCTTGGCGAAGCAGTGGCAAGCAAGCATCTAAAGCGGTAATTGTAGTAGAAGAACTGGTTTTAACGGTATGATCGCTACCGGGCAAATAGCCAAGATTGAATACAATGGAGCTTATTTTGCGCTGGTGCTCTGCCTGCATCGCTCGTAGCACTGCTCCATGGTCGTCGCAGTAAAGAGTGTAACAATTTCCAAATCCTGAGCCCTCGAGTAGTTTCTTCGTTGCTGCAATAGCAGGCGCTTGAATATCAATTGCATATAAGTGCCCATTTGCACCAATTAGCGAAGCAAGCTTACTGCTGTCGTGCCCATTCCCACTAGTAGCATCAATGACCAAGTCTCCACAATCAACCTGTTGATCCAGCAACTTATGGACTAATTCGGTGAGGTGCATGTAAAGTAAAGTATATTAAGGCTTAAGGAATCGTTTTATATCTACTTCGGAGTCAAGCAGCGCGCCATTTAATAAATGCTCAGCAAAGTGCAGGCTCATTAGTGGTGCGACTGATGCCCCTTTTGAGCCCAATCCATTAAAGACGTAAAGGCCTTCTTCTATTGGATGGGCACCAATTATTGGACGTGCATCGCACGTACTTGGGCGAATGCCAGCCAGTTGTTTTTCTTTGTGTAGCCATAGTTCTGTACTAACAAAAGTCCGTATGCCTTCTAACAATTCTTTGGTAGCAGAATCGGATGGATCGGCTCCATCAAAATCCTTGCTATAGGTTGCGCCGATGCGGAAACGATTGTCGCCATATGCTAGCAACCATTTGCCGTGATGGTAAATAGAGTGAGGGAGCTTAAGCTCAGGGCACTCAAATGAAAGTGTTTCGCCTTTTATTGGGGTGAGTGCAGATTTTAGCATACTAAACCATGGGTTACTGTTCATTGCGGCCCCTTCACTGAAGATTACTTTAGCAGCTTTAAACTCTTTATACACCCAAAAATTTCCAATGTGCCGCAAAGCTGCGTGATCAAATTGTGTGTCTTCTAATCTGAACCGAGCTCTCATTGCTTCTAGTAATTTGGGTAGGTCGACGTATGCAGCCCTTAAAATATCAAAGCTGCCAAAGCAGTCTTTTATTCTTTTAGGGGAGTCTCCAGCTAGATGGAAATCGCCGATTACGTCTGCGTATCGTAAATTTCGTAAACGACGACCGATACGCTTTTGGTCTTCTTTATCTTTGCAAAAGCGCCGTAGTGGCATTGGATGGTATACATTGATATCAAATTCTTTTTCTAGGGCGCGGTATAGGCGCTCTGCTTCGGGTAATAGATCATCGATATGCCAAGATTTCACTGCCCAGCGCCCCGTCACTGGATTGATTACACCAGCTGCTACAGCAGAAGCACTAGGCGCATGAGAATTGCTCAGTAAGACCACGCGTTTGCCTGCTTTTTGTAGCCTCCATGCTAACAGGCACCCTGCAATACCAGCTCCAACGATTAAAAAATCAGATGTATTTCGATCAGTCTTGATAGTTATTCGGGATTAAATTATACAAATACATACATCATTAATATCAACTCTCCTACCCTAACCTGCAAGCTTGTCGCATGAATCTTTTTCGGCGCGCATATAATCTTTTGCCTTTCGTTAATTCATCGATAGCACCTTGTCCAGATGCTACCAGTGCAGAGCGTGGTGCTTATGGCGAAGCGTTGGCAGCAGATTACTGCAAGCGGAGACTGGGCTATAAATTAATCACTCGTAACTGGCATGGAAGCTACGGCGAGTTGGATTTAATTTGTGGCGATAAGGATACTTTGGTATTTATTGAGGTACGCGCTCGTGCAGAAAAAGCACTTGTTACTGGCTATCATTCAATCGATACAAATAAGAAGGCGGTCTTGCATCGGACCTGTAGACAGTATTTAAATCAGATTCAACATCCTCCAAAGCACTTTCGTTTTGACATTATAGATGTCGTACTTTCATGCAATAAAGCTGATAAAGTACGACACTACAAAAATATTCCACTTTTCCATAAACATTATAAAGCCCGTAACTTCGAGAGACAATGACTACAAGTGACGAATCCAGGCATCCTTTTTTAAATGGCTTAAGCAAGCACCGTGGCTCACCGCCTACTGTAGTGGTAATTTTCGGCGCATCGGGAGATTTGACTGCCCGTAAGTTAGTGCCCGCCATCTTTAATCTAGGTGTTGATAACCTATTGCCAGGCGACTTTCATTTAATCGGATTCGGTCGTAAGCCAATGAAGGATACCAAATTCCGCGAAGCTATGGATCAAGCGATTTGTGAGTTTTCGCGACGCCCCATGGATGCTGAAATATGGGATCGAGTACGACAAAATACAATCTATCACACTGGAGGATATGATTCGGCTGAAGCATTTGCAGAGTTAGCCAAGAAAATTGATACAATTGAAGCTGATTTAGGAAGAGACGTGCAGCGCCTGTTTTATGTCTCTACTCCACCGAGTGTTTTTGCCACTATTATCGCGAATTTAGGTGCGAGTGGGATGGCGAGTATGCATATAAATACAAAAGTGGCTTCGAAGGTAATCATAGAAAAGCCATTTGGCCATGATTTAGATTCTGCGCGCTCGCTGAATGCAGCAATCAAGGAAGTCTTCAATGAGTCTCAAGTATTTCGAATTGATCACTATCTTGGTAAAGAGACCGTTCAAGATTTATTGGTACAGCGCTTCGCAAATTCTATTTTTGAACCAATGTGGAATAGAGAGTACGTCAATAATGTGCAAATTACTGTAGCTGAGAGTATAGGCGTTGGTAGCCGAGGAGGATACTACGATACCAGCGGTGCTTTAAGGGATATGATACAGAATCATACTATGCAGCTACTCGCACTAACTGCTATGGAACCGCCGGTTTCATTAGACCCTGAATCCATACGCGATGAAAAAGTTAAAGTACTCAAAGCTATTCAACCACTCGAATTAAAGCCCGGAGCCGAAGATGTCGTGCGTGCGCGCTATTCGGATGGGCTAGTCGATGGCGAACATGTTAATGCCTATTTAAAAGAGGACAACATTCCAAAGAGTTCGACCATCGAGACGTATGCAGCCCTTCGGCTATCGATAAATAATTGGCGCTGGAAAGGCGTGCCATTTTATATCCGCTCAGGAAAGCGCATGCCGCGACGTACTAGTGAAATTGCGATTCAGTTCAAGCGCCCACCAGGTATCCTCTTTTCCGAAGGAGAGAAATATGATGTAGCTGCTAATACGATGGTCATTCGGATACAGCCTGATGAAGGGGTAACATTGGTGATG
>JAKVCN010000057.1 GCA_022448585.1 Puniceicoccaceae bacterium
TTACTGCTGATGTAATTTACGATCGTCGTCAGAATGGGCGCGCTGTAGAATTTGCTGCATCCTGCCTGTATGGCTTATCGTTTATATTCCATGCGCTAGTGCGTCTGAGATGGTATCTTTACCAAAACAGAATTATTCGCAACAAGCCGTTGGGTTGTTTAGTGGTTGTTGTTGGCAATTTGACTGTTGGAGGTACTGGTAAAACTCCAGTAGTTGAGAAATTTGCTCGAACTTTGCACGACCGTGGACGAAAAGTAGCAATTTTGAGCCGAGGATATAAAAGTAAGAACGAAGCAGTCTATAAACAGATTTGGCGTAAAATCTCGCACGGTTCAGAGATTCCGCCAAAAGTTGTTAGTGATGGAAAGCAAGTTTTGCTAGATTCTTTGGTAGCTGGTGATGAGCCATATATGTTGGCTAAAAATTTACCTGGTGTAGTTGTTTTATGTGATAAAAACAGGGTGAAGGCAGGATCCTACGCAATTCGTAATTTTGGCTGCGATACACTAATTCTCGATGATGGATTCCAGTATCTGCGACTTAAGGGTAGCCTCAATTTATTACTCGTAGATAAAACCAATCCTTTTGGTAATCAGCACTTATTGCCAAGGGGAATTTTACGTGAACCAATTAGCCATTTGAAAAGAGCCAGTTATATATTCTTAACAAAATCGGATGGAAAACGTGATGATACATTGCTAGAGCTTATTCGCGAGCACAATTCTAGTGCTGAAATAATTGAATGTGCCCATCAACCTCAGTATCTTGAATCAATTGATGGATATGAAAGATTGCCACTATCGGCGCTAAAAGGTGCCCGGATCGGAGCATTTAGTGGCATCGCCTCTCCGGAAAGTTTTGAAAATATGTTAATTTCTTATGATGCGACTATTATGTATAATGAACGCTTTTTAGATCACCATCGATTTACCGAGCGAGAGATTACTGGCTTGTACGAGCGGGCTAGCGCAGAGCATATTGATATGATTGTAACTACTGAGAAGGATGCAGTTCGTCTTTTTGATTGGATTAAGCCACCTGTACCTTTATATTATTTGCGCTTGGAAATAGATATCCTTTCTGGTGAAGAAGATTTTATGCAAGCCGCGACCAGAATCTGCCTTCCCCGAAATGATGATAGAAGATCAGTATAATTAGCAGAATGCTCTTCAATAAGAGAATCATACTTGCGTTTTCTGTAGCCTCTCATTAGCAGATATTATTTTCCGTTAATAACTGTGATTAAGTAATGGCATCTAAGACTGCTACAGTTCCGATTCAATCGGTCCAAGACCTTGAGGTCAAAGATGCACAAATTATTTTTAATTCTGTGTGGTCAGCACTAGAGCAAGAAGTCGGCGAAGAAAATCTTCATTTTCCCAAAGAAATTTTTTGGCTTAATGGTGCTCCGGGAGCTGGCAAAGGCACGAATACCGATTTTATTATGAAGTATCGTGATCTGACTGCCCCGCCGCTAGTTGTTAGTTCATTATTGCTTAGTGTCGATGCTCGTAAGCGTATTGATGCGGGATTACTTGCCGGTGACCGCGAAGTTATCGAAATTTTATTACGAAAGTTACTCGATCCAGTGTATAAATCTGGCGCAGTTGTAGATGGTTTCCCACGAACCAAAGTTCAAGTTGAGTGCGTTAAGTTGTTTTATCGAAAACTGACTGAATTAAGAAATAAATTCAAATCTACTCCATATTATGAGACATTTAAAAAGCCACATTTTCATATTGTTGTACTTTTCGTAGATGAGAAAGAGAGCGTGCTTCGACAAACTAAGCGAGGGAAAGAGGCGGTAGCTCATAATGAAAAAGTGGAAGAGTCTGGGGTAGGGGAATTTTTAGAAGTGCGAGTCACTGATTTAAATCCAAAAGCCTGCCATAATCGTTACCGTACATTCAAAGAAAAGACTTACGGCGCTTTAAAAGATTTACGTGAAATATTCTTTTATCACTTTATTAATGCTCATGGTACTATTGATGAGGTTCGCCAACGCATTGATGAAGAATTACGTTATCAAGGATCTTTGGAACTAGACGAGGCTACCTATGATCGCGTTTCTTGTATTCCTGTAGCAAGTCTACTGTCCGTGCACGCTCGTCAAGACCTTGTAGATCGGTTAGATTCTTATGAATATAGGCAAACCGATTTATTTAAACAGGTCGTTGAAGTTATTAAGTCTGAATTTATGCCAATAGTAACTCGTCATGCAATTTCAGGTACTGCTGTAATTAACTCTGAAAGTGAAGTACTCATGGATTCGAATGCCTTGGCCATGTTAATCGATGTATTTTCTGAGAGAGGTTACCATGCGATTGTCGATGTAAACCGATTAGACGTTCCAGATTCAATTGACCCTAAAACGTTTAAGATTAAATGTAAGATCAAGAAGATCGTTCGTGTACGAGTGCGCTTTGTTGGCTCAGAAATTAGACGAGGTCGCTAAATTGAATTTATGCCATTGTCTGCAGTTGCTTATTCATTGCCAAGCTTATCGATTCAAGCGATTGATTTAGCCGATCAATTTAATGTTCCTTGCGTTGATTTATCTAGCTTATGCAGTTCTAAGCAAAAAGATATAGATAATTACTTGTCAGAGCAATTGGCGATGGATCAACCAGTAGTATTATTATTGGGAAAAAAGGGATTAAGCCTACGTGTTATTCAATTAGCCAGGGGAGCTATATTTGCTGATTTTTATGGGCCAAGTGTTAGTTATAGGCGGACTAAAGGAGGAGGTAGAAGGCAAATGCTTGCCAAAGCAGTAGGGCTTAGAAAAGGAGCTTGTCCGACTGTGATTGATTGCACTGCTGGGTTGGGTCGAGACGCATTCGTTTTAGCATCTTTAGGGTGTAGAGTAGTTATGCTTGAGCGAGTAGCTGTTGTGCATGCGCTGCTTAACGATGGCTTGTTGCAAGCGCGCATGCGCAGTTGTTCTGAATTAAATGATATACTAGATCGTATGGAATTAATTTCTAGCGATGCTCATAATTATCTTAAAGTGAATGAGGTTTCTTCAAATGTGGTCTATTTAGATCCGATGTTTCCTGAACAAAATCGAGGAGCTAAGGTTAAAAAAGAGATGCAAATTTTACATAATTTTATTGGAATGGATGATGATTCGGATGCGCTACTAGACTTGGCTCTATCTGTTGCTGAGCAACGAGTCGTTGTAAAACGCTCTAGGATTGCTCCATATTTATCAAATACTAAGCCTGATTATTCTGTGGAAGGGAAAAGTACCCGCTTTGATATCTATCTTGCATAATTTGACCAGTAGCGCTTTTTAGTACGCATTTATATCATGGACGATAATTACACAAAATTGGCGACTATACTAACTAGTTTCTCTATCGATTTACAACCTAGAGAGCATGTACTTATAGATGCTTTTGATATTCCTGAGCCAATGGTGATTGCGCTGGTGCGGGCGTCTCGAGAAAGAGGTGCGATTCCATATGTGAATTTTAATCATGCCAGAGTCAGTCGTGAATTAATTGGCGCTGCTGACGATGTACAATATGAGATCCAATGTGAATGGGAACTAGCTCGTATCAAAAAAATGGATGCTTATATAGCAGTTCGTGGATCCGATAATATCTTTGAAATGTCGGATGTTGATCCAAAACGCATGGGTGCAGTTATGCGTGCAATGAAACCAGTGCTTGATCACCGTGTGAACAATACTAAATGGGTAATTTTGCGGTGGCCAACCTCTGCAATGGCGCAGCAAGCGATGCTAAGCAGTGAGCAGTTTGAGTCATTTTTCTTTAAGGTATGTACACAAGATTATTCCAGAATGACTGAGGGAATGCAAGAGTTGGAAACCTTAATGCGAAAAACTGATCGCGTTGAATTAAAAGGTCCGGATTGTGACTTGCGCTTTTCTATAAAGGATATTGGCGCAGTTGCTTGTGGAGGTAGGCATAATATACCAGATGGAGAGGTATTTTCCAGTCCTGTAAAAGACTCCGTTGAGGGATCGATTACTTTTAATGCTCCAACTGTTTATCAAGGCACTTCATTTGACAAAATTCATTTACGATTTGATCAGGGTAAAATTGTACATGCTGAAGGATCGAATACACAGCGCCTAAATGAGATTCTAAATTCAGACTCTGGAGCCCGCTACATCGGCGAATTTGCGATTGCATTTAATCCTCATATTTTAGAACCGATGCGTGATATATTATTTGATGAAAAGATTTCTGGTTCCTTTCACTTTACTCCTGGTCAAGCATACGAAGATGCGGATAATGGTAATAGGTCACAGGTTCATTGGGACATGGTTCATATTCAGCGCCCTGAATATGGTGGTGGAGATATTCTCTTTGACGGAGAGGTTATTCGTAGCAATGGCTTATTTATAAATGATACTTTAAAAAAACTGAATCCAGAATACTTACTTGGTTAACTTTGATAGATGCCAAATTAGTAATATCTAACACGTAGTAGTAAAAAAACATGTACTTTCTTCTGGTTCGTGGTTTTTATCACAAACAATCACGCAGCACCTAAAGTATGGATTCTTTTCATTTGGAAATTGCCTTGTACCTGAGTGTAGAGCGCTCGTGCGCTACATGTGATTTTCGTCGCGATCAGACAAGGCAAATTGCGTGTAATGGATTTAATGTTGCACTTTTAGATGATTCTACTCGATCGGATTTTATTGCTGATTTAAGCCAATAATTGTACTTATAAAATATAGATGTCAGATTTAGATACAAATTCCTCAATTGGGTTGCAGTCTCAAATTAACCACATGCAAAGACACATTGAAAATCAAGATTTAGAGATATACAAATTCGCAAAGCGTATAGATCAAATAGATAAATTACTTAAGCTGCAGTCCGACCAAATTAAATCGCTGAATGAACGTGGCCTTGATAGTTCTTCTCTAAATAGCGATCGTCCACCGCATTATTAGATCGATATAACTATAACATTGATCATCACTCAACATCAACTGATTTATTGATTCGTTAAAATGAAGGTTGATAGTGCTCAATTTGTTACTAGTGCAAAAGATTTAGCATCATGTATTATATCTGATTTACCTGAGTTTGCTTTTATTGGGCGATCAAATGTTGGTAAGTCCTCGCTGATTAATATGATAGCGGGAAAGAAAGAACTCGCACATACATCGAGTAAGCCTGGAAAGACGCAATTAATAAACTTTTTTGAGATTAATCGAGCATGGTATTTAGTCGATCTACCTGGGTATGGATATGCAAAAGTTTCCAAAAGCAAACAATATGATTTCAATCGAGATATTAGCGCGTATCTTAGTGAGCGAAATAATCTAAAACATATATTTTTATTAGTTGATTCACAAATAGATCCTCAGGGTGGGGATTTGTCATTTGCACAGTGGTTGCAAGAGTGTGACTTATCTTATTCTATTATTTTTACTAAAATAGATCGCAGTTCGAATAGTAACGCTTTGAATAATGCGCAGTGTTTTTTGAATGCACTTTCTGATTGGGATCTACGTCCAACGAAATCTTTTTATTGTTCAGCAAAAACTAGCAAGGGACGGGGGCTGTTGCTTCAGTGGATTCATCAACAGATTCCTAGAAGATCTAAAAAGAATAAGCCTAGTGGTCTAAATTTAGATTGGATGAGTCGTTAAGTAAGCTTATGATTTACTGGTTGAAACCAATTATAGCTTCTCTCATCTGTAAAGAAATTGGATTGTCCCCAAGCCATATACGGAAGTATTGACACGTGAGTTTGCTGGGTAATTGGATAATTTCTATTCCATTAATGATCAAGGTTGTTCCATTACTTGGAGAGTAACGTAGGATGGAAGTGTCACCTTTTCTAACTGGCCGGTAGGCACTATGGAGACTTTTGATTTGATCGCTTAAAGCTAAAATTTCTTGTGCTGATAAATTTTTTTCCAGCATACGATTAGAAACTTTAATGATGTCATTTCTTTGTATTTCTCGCAGGTATGTAAACTCTAACTCAAATGGTACATCTCCGGACAAAAGTTTTTCCCTGCTGCAAGGTTCTATTGAATAGAGAGTAACATCATAAATTTTTAGGAAAAAATTATGGGTATATCTATAATGACCTAGCTTTGTGAGATTTACTGACTTTTCAGCATAAATCGGCGCTAGAATAGGTAATATGCATATCGTCAAGGCAATGACATGGTTTATGCCAAAGCGCTGCACTACTTATGCTTTTGGTTTAGGTATAATGGATGATAGACCTCCATCGACAACAAAAACTTGTCCGGTAACTTGTGAGGCATCGTCACTAAGTAACCATGCGGCCATGCTTGCCACTTCATGAGCGGAATTAATTGATCCTAGAGGGTGCATTTTCTCAGTGAAAGCAAGTGCCTGTGGGTTACTTGTAATGCTTGAGCTAAGCGGAGTATCGGTGAGACTTGGAGCGATAGCATTAATACGAATGCCGCGTGGTGCGTAGCTAGCAGCGGCAGATCTTATCATTGCTTCTAGACCCCCCTTTGCAGCTGCGATAGCTTCATGATTAGCGAGACCGGATTGAGCTGCTACTGAACTAAAAAATAGTAAGCGTCCACCACCTTGTTTGATCATACTTGGTAGTACTGCTCTTAAAGCATAAAATGCGCTATTTAAGTTTTGATTTTGAACTTCTAGCCAGTCTGATGCAGGCGTTAGATGAGCAGCTTTTAGATAGATGGATCCAATCGAATGCACGTAGGCATCAATTTTATCGTAGCTTTCAAAACAGTTCCTAAAATAATTATTAAGATCCTCCAAATTAGTGGCGTCACAACGTACATTTCCACTTCTTGAGTAGCCACTAACTGTGTCTCCGCGTGATTGTAATAGACCACTTAGTGCGGAACCAATGCCTCCAGTTATGCCGCCTATTATAACTGTTTTGGACGCGCTATTAGATAATTTCATATTTAAATATCGTTGCTGGACACAAACCATTACATACAAGTCATAATATTACATTTTTAGTGAATAATGTCTTAATCTTTTATTTATGCCAGAATTACCGGAAGTTGAAACGACACGGCGTGGAATTGCTCCACATGCTTTAAACCGTAGAATATCTTCAGTCATCGTGCGCCAGTCTCAGCTTCGTTGGCACGTGCCACAATCCATTCAACAAGCTGTCGGAAAAAAAATTATTGGTATTAAGCGCAGAGCAAAATATCTACTCATTCAAACAGACGCAGGAACAATTGTTATACACTTGGGTATGTCTGGTAATTTAACCATACAGATAAAAAGTGCGCCTATTATGAAGCATGATCATATTGATATTGTTTTAGATGATAATAATTGCATACGTTTCAATGACCCTAGGCGTTTTGGTGCTTGCTTGTGGCAGGCTAGTGAAGATCCACCGCTATCATTGTTTAAAAAGTTAGGCCCGGAACCGCTGAGCAGCGATTTCGATGGGCCTAGACTATATCGGCTATCAAGGGATCGCACTTTAGCTGTGAAGAATTTTATTATGAATAACTCGATAGTTGTTGGGGTTGGTAATATATATGCGAATGAAGCCTTGTTTTCTGCTGGAATTGATCCAAGAAGGGCAGCGGGAAGAATCAGCCTTGTGAGGTACAACCGATTAGCTGAAGCAATTCGAACTGTACTTTCTCGGGCAATAGAGCATGGAGGTACTACTCTACGCGACTTCGTTGGAGCAAACGGTCAAGCAGGATATTTTCGTATTCAATTAAATGTATATGGTAAGGAAGGTAAAGATTGCATCAAATGTGATGGTCGAATACAGAGTATTTTTATTGGGCAAAGAAATAGCTTTTTTTGCAGTGAGTGTCAGCACTAGCTTCTATCAGAAGCTATATTTAGTATATTACTACAATTGAGTTACTTGACTTAGAATTGTCATTAAAATTAAATGAAGTATGGGTGGTGTTCGATACTTATTAATTGACGCATATAATGTAATATGCGCAACGAGTCATTTACGAAAAATTATGCAGGGTAATATCGATTTGGCTCGTGATAAACTAGCTAAATTTGCTCGCGAGATACACGATGCAGAAGGGGTTCGAGTTGCATTAATTCTAGATAGTAAAAGTGAAAAATTACAGGTTGAATATCCATATGAGTCGAAGCGTTTTGAATTTATATATGCGCCGACTGCATTAACTGCTGATGGTGTGATTGAACGTATTGTTAGCCGAGTTAAGCAACCCGAACTTGTAAGTGTAGTCAGTAATGACAATATGGTTCGAGAGGCTATTCGGTCAAGCGGGGCTATAGCATTACGTCCAGAGGATTTTTTTGATTGGTCGCGTGCAAGTGCGCTACAATTAAATCAGATAGTGAATTCGCGAAGTCGATCGAATGATAAAAATTTTGAGAACCGTTTGCAATTTGACTTAGATATTTAGGCTGTTGCTCTAAAATTTTTAATAGTTTTAAGAATACTTAACAGTTAACTGGTTTGACCTTAGATTAGGTAGTAGTGTAAAATATTACAAATGTCTGGTTTTGATGAAAATATAGTGCGTGAATACTTTGAGCTAAATGGATTTTTCGTCCGCCAAGTACCTAAGTACTCAATACAGTCTCGCAAGAAGAGCTTCAATGAGGTAGTTGCTTTATTGATCAACAAGCCTGATGTTATAAAAGAACAGACTATTACTAATTTCCAATTGTTTTCAGCCGATATGGAGTCTATACAAAAGGCTGTAGTAGTCGTAAGATCTTGGTACTTATCTGAATTCTCACCAGAGCTACTAAAAAGTAGTTCTAAACTCTTTAATTTCTTAAAGAAGAATGTGTTTAATCAATCTGAAGAATATTTTAGTAAGGAGTCCTTTGAAAATGATAAAATATGGGAATCTATAAGTAATTCTTATTCAAATATTATAGTCCTTCCAGGATTACCCAGTAACGATCCTCATAGAAGTGAGAGTATTGAAATACTCAAAGCTAATGGTATTGATGGTATTATCACCTACAGTACTGTCTTAGAAAGTTTGTTGCGCCAAGTTCAGGCTAATATTATATATCAAAAGTCTGATTTACTGCAGTTAATGCGTATCTTAAAGATTTATAATATGGTGAAGGATCCGCAAAT
>JAKVCN010000058.1 GCA_022448585.1 Puniceicoccaceae bacterium
AGCTACCGCACCACCTATAGCCATGGAGGTATTTTCAATAGCCTCATTGGCTAATTGGGGGTCTTTTATTTCGACAATAAATTCTCTAAATATTACGTCGAATAATATATCTACTATTTTTTCTACTTCTTCCGGACTAGTTGTGTCGATTTTTGATGCTAGGATAGCTCTTTTGGCAGCTTTCTTATTTCCTTTAGCAATTTGTGAGAGTACAAGTCTTTTACTTCCACTCAAAACAGTTTTACCATCGTTATCAAAATATTTGCCAGGCTTACCCATGCCAGGCTTACCCATGCCAGGCTTACCCATGCCAGGCTTACCCATGCCCAATCCATCTTTTTTAATAGGTTGCGCTTGTGCTAAGCTAAAAGTTAAACTTGCTACTATAAGTAGCGTAATGGGCAAAAATTTCATTGTGATTATACGTATCTATAATTTTTAATCATAATCAAGCTATACTCCTTAATTATGACTTCAAGCTTTTTTACTACTCATAATGGTATATTAGCATCGGATGCTGGCTTTTACATATTTGTGACTAAACAAGTATTGCTTGGTTTCTATTGATCTTTCACCATCCTACAGATTAATGACTCAATTTCGTCCATGCATTGATCTTCACCAAGGTAGCGTAAAGCAGATAGTAGGGAGTAGCTTTACTGCAGATGCGACAAGTTTGAAGACAAACTTTGAAAGTAATTTATCGGCGGATTTTTTCGCGCGGCGTTATTGTGAAGATGGGTTAACAGGGGGCCATCTTATTCAACTTGGTTCCAACAATGAAGTGAGTGCTTTTGCTGCCCTTCAAGCGTATCCGCAGGGGTTGCAAATTGGTGGCGGGATTGCGGTTGACAATTCTTCTTATTGGCTAGAGGCAGGAGCAAGTCATGTAATTGTTACGTCATGGCTGTTTGATGAGTGCGGTAATTTTTTGCCAGAACGATTGGATGCTTTGGTCCAAGAGACTGGCAAGGAGCATCTAGTTATCGATCTTAGCTGCAAGAGAGTTGAAGAGGATTGGTTTGTTGCGATGAATCACTGGCAGACAAAGACTAACTTGCGCCTTGAAGCATCATTGCTAAACTATCTTGCAGATTATTGTTCAGAGTTTCTCGTACACGCTGCCGATATTGAAGGCAAGTGCACAGGTATTGATGAGGCATTAGTTCGTTTTCTCGGCAAACATTCTTCTCTCCCTGTTACCTACGCTGGGGGCGCTAAAGCATTAGAGGATTTAGATTTAGTCGAGTTACTTAGTAATGGCCGCGTAGACCTCACTATAGGCAGCGCATTGGACATTTTTGGAGGAACTCAAGTCTGTTACAAAGACTGCGTAAATTGGAACCAAAATCATGTCATATAAAGGCTTATAGGGTACAATATTTTACAGTTGGCAACTTTGTTGCATAACACAATATCTATTATTTCAATAAAACCATTTATGGAACTATTAAACATTAGTTTTGTTATTTTATTAATCAAAGTCTGCATTAGCTTCTTGCCGATAGTTTTTGGTATTTATTTGTTGACTGCTCCACTCGAATCTAAGCGAATTTTACGGAACAAAATTTGTATGGCTTTATTCGGAGTGAATAACGCTATTGCCTATTCTAAGTTTGAGCGCGGCATGCGAGTAATTTCCCTAATACTTTTTATTTTTGGAGGCCTAGCTTCTTGGATACTATTATTTCGCCATTTACTTTTTAGATAGGTTCATACGATTCGTTTTCTTATTGCTTATGTCCCATATTAATTAAAAGCGAAGATTTATGCTTTTTAACATACTGCTTTTTATTTTACTGGGTTGTGCGGTCTCTTGGTTTGTGACAGATTTATTATTGCGTTTAAAGTTCGGACAAACCACCAGTAACGCACAACAGCATCACCATACTCACAGTGGTGTAGTTCCGCGAATAGGAGGCGCAGGAATTATCGGAGGATTTGCAGTAATTTATTTCGTCTGCTTCTTCATGTATGATGCTTCCGACAATTATTCGGTCGCTCATTTTGCTGTATTCGGAGGCGCAGCAGGAGCTTTTTTTCTTGGACTTATTGATGATTTTTTCACTATTAGAGCCAAGTTTAAGTTGCTAATACAAGTGGTTCTTGCTGTGAGCGCCCATTTTTGTGGATTATCTATCGAACGCCTAGGAGTTCCATTTAGTGATATCACGCTGCATTTTGGAGTATTTAGTCTCTTTGCCACGACGATATGGTTTGTTGCGGTTATGAATTTAATTAATTTAATAGACGGCTTAGATGGATTAGCCGGCGGTATTGGATGTATGCTGATGGTACTGCTTGCTTATCTTGCTTTATCTAAAGGGGCTTTCATTCCTGGGGTTTTAGCGCTTGGTATGATTGGTGCCATTGTAGGATTTTTATTTCATAACTTTCCTCCTGCAAAAGTATATATGGGAGATTCTGGCGCATATTCGATTGGTTATGTAATAGCGGCTTTGTCCTTACTTAATGCTGAAAAAGGGGCAGTCATTGCAGCGCTTGTAGGGCCTGCGCTTGCCCTAGCGCTTCCCATTGCAGATGTTAGTTATGCAATTGTGCGTCGGGCAGTACAGGGCTTGCCACTTTTTCGAGCGGATCGTGGGCACATTCATCATCTTTTAATGCGCCTTGGGCTTAATCGTACTAAGACCGTGTTATTATTGTACGCAATTTCATTAGTGGCACTGGTAGCTGGCTTATTAGCTTTTGCTCATGAGGGTCGCTATCTACCGATCTTGCTAGGTGCAGTATTATTTGTTCTGTTGCTTGTGTTGCGGGGGCAAAAAATATCGCTAACTGCTTTACAAGGTTATTTGTCCGATTCTCTCGATTCTAGAGTCGACATAAGAAATGCCATAAGTCTCAAGAATTGGTTTGTTCTTGAAGCCGAACGGGCGGATACGGGTAGTCACTTATGGACTGATTTTCATTTCATTTTGAAGAAAATGGGATTTTGCAGGGCAGAAATATTTTTAGATGGATTGCATCGCTCATTCATCTTACCCGAGGCTCCAGAGCCTGATTCACAAGATATTTTTTGTTTGGAGCAAAATATTCGCGGCGTCTCAGATGGTAGGCTTGTTTTGTATGCAGAAAAAGACAATTGCTCTTCTAGGCGTTTCCATCTTTTAGCAGACATTGCTCTAGAAGCTTGGTTAGAAGCTAGTGCTCACTGGTTAGAAACAAATGATGCTCCATTAACATTTGAAGCAGTCGCTAAACCAATACGTAATTACAGCGCGCAAAAAGTCCGAAATCTATATCGACCAACTTATTGATTGCTATTACAATTGCTAAGAGCTTAGCATTTTATGTACTCTGCTATTCGCCAAAAACCAACGATTGCGCCTCGTGAGTGGGCCGTCACTACTCTTGGTGGCGTGACACTTGTTTTTAGTGCTTGGGGTTATGCGGGAGTAATGGCTTGGGCACTGCATACAATGTTTGTTGGTGGATTATTGACGCTTGCTTGTGCCTCTTTACCAATCCTCACATGTGGTGCGCATTCGCTTCAGCGTTTCAGCTCTTGGTTTAACGGTATTGATGGGGAGCATGGTAATGGCAAGAATTTAAAGCGGCTTCTTTCGAGTCCGTTTTTTTGGTTTGGGCTTTGTTTTATTTTTTACCTTTCATTGCAGTTAATTAACCCTTCGATGGTGCGCATGGAAGATGAGCGCGGTTGGTGGTGGATTGAAGCTATAGAGCCTCCTTTCGGCACGAATTGGCCAACCTCGATACGCACCAATTTTGAGCCGATGAATGCTTGGCGTGCCATGGAGTTGCATATCGCAGCATGGAGCCTAGCATGCGGTCTATGGGTGGGCTTGCGTCGGCGCAGAGCAGCGCTCACGGTTCTATGGGTCTTTGTAATTAGTGGCGTACTACTAGCGATGGTCGCTATATTACAGCATTTAGGCGATGCCGAAAAAGTCCTTTGGAAGGTGGCTTCTGAAAGCAAAAAAGGCTTTTGGGGTAGCTTTTTCTACCGCAACCATGGAGCTGCCTATCTAAATTGGGTTTTAGTTGGGACTGGGTGCCTGTATTTTTATCACGCCAAACATAGCGCTAAGGCTGGGCAAAGCGGTGGGCCGCACTTTATATGCGTGTTTAGTTTTATCCTAACCTTTTGTTCCGTAGGTCTTGCCCTTTCACGCGGCGGGATTATTTTCGCCTCTTTGATTAGCGTAGTGTTCTTGCTCGGTATGTTCTTACAGTACCTGCTAGGCGCTTTAAGTGTTCGCCGTTCTCTAGGAATTAGCATGGTGCTAGCTACATTACTAGCATTAGGAGGTATGATGGCATACCGTACCATCGACTGGGCGGCGATGCAGGACCGCTTTGGCGATATCGGCGCAAAAATAGAAAATATCGATCGAGACGAACGCACCTTGTCGAGCCTCGCAACATGGGAGATGGCTCAGGATAAGCTCTGGCTTGGATGGGGAGCAGGGTCTTTCCGCTATGCATTCCCAAATTATCAGAAAGCCTACCCCGAACTGTGGTATAAGCGGTATCACAATGAAAAAGGCTGGATTGGGCGGAAGTTTTTTCGCTACGCACATAATGACTTGCTGCAGTTTTTGGCGGAGTACGGTATCATTGGGTGCAGTTTACTGCTTGCGGCACTTCTTAGCCTATTAGCCACGGGTCTGCGCGGCTTCATGCAACATCCCCTTGTAGTACTGTTTTTACTGTTTGGGTTCTTTTGCGCCTTAGCACATGCCTTTGCGGACTTTATTTTTAGCTGCCCAGCGTATTGGCTAGCATTTATGGGAGGTTTTGCACTAATCAACCGTATCGTTTCGTTAGAAGCAGAGCGAAAGCGCAANAGTAAGCCATTTTGACGCTTATTTTNTTTAATAGGACGGCAGAAGACTAAACATGTTTATAAAGTGAGGTAAATATCGGCGACTACTGCCTCTTTTAAAAAAGATTGAACAAGGCTGATAGACATTCTTTTATTCAAAAGTCTTTATTGTTATACAATTAGTATCATTTAGCGTAAAGTATATTAAATATAGCACATTGATATGTGCGACCATTGGCGGTAGTGTCTAATTTTTAATCCTTTTATATTATAAAAATTCTACTAACAGGTTGCGCAGGTTTTATTGGTTCGCATGTTTTGGATCGCCTGACTATTGATGGTCATCAAGTTATTGGTGTAGATAATTTTGATCCCTTTTATAATCGCTCGCTGAAAACTGCGAACATAACCGCTTATGTGGATCATTCAGGTTTCGAGCTTCTAGATGCGGATCTCGCTGATTCGGAGACCTACCAAAAGTTAGATTTTTTAGTTGGTAATGAGCCTGTCGATGCCATTATTCACCTTGCCGCTAAGGTTGGAGTTCGCCCTTCGATCGAAGATCCAGACGGATACCAACGCGCCAATGTAATCGTTACTCAGAATTTACTCGAATTCGCCAAAGATAACGATATCAAGCAATTTGTCTTTGCGTCTTCATCTTCTGTATATGGGGTGAATCCTAATGTGCCTTGGCGAGAAGATGACCATGTGTTGCAGCCGATCAGTCCGTATGCTAGCACCAAGGTCAGCTGTGAACTTCTTGGCCATGTCTATAGTCACCTTTACAGTATCCGCTTTTTAGGACTTCGCTTTTTCACGGTTTATGGCCCAAGGCAGCGACCCGATCTTGCGATCAACAAATTCATGCGTCTAATTGAAGCTGGAGAGTCGATTCCTGTATTTGGCGACGGATCTACTCGACGTGACTACACCTTTATTGCAGATACTGTCGACGGCATTATTAGATCTTTGTATTACACGGGCTCCAACTACGAAGTCATAAACCTAGGTAATGACCAGTCGATTACGTTAGCTGATATGGTTGATACTATAGAGACCGTTGTTGGAAAAAAAGCCTGCATTGATCGCCATTCTGAACAACCCGGTGATGTTTCGTTAACATGGGCCGATATAAGAAAAGCCCGCGAACTTTTGGGGTATGACCCGAAAACGAAATTTGCAGATGGAATGGCGGCATTTTATAATTGGTATCAGAAAGGGCTCGAAGATGGCGACTAGTCAGTCGCAGTAATATCGAGTTTGCAGCAATTTAGTTCCAAAAAAGCAACAATAGATGACTAAAACATGTTAGAATTTTTCCACTAAGTGGCTAGCTAGCTTAGTACATCACTAAAAATAAATGAAATTAAAATTTAAGCTTATCTTTAAGGCATTCAAAGAGGCTCCTGTCGATTATTGGGGGTTCTTTTTAAGAATGTATATATCGAATCGTTGGCCTCAAATTATGAAATTATACCATAATATGCTGGATCGTCGATGGAACAAAGTTAAGCCTGCTGATAATTTATCACGACTTAAACACTGTTATGTGACCTCTATACCGAATACTCGGGCAGGCATAGGGCACACGTTAAGTGAGTATATTACCGGTCGCATTTGGGCTCACAAGACAGGAGTCTCATACGCCCATTGTCAATTGGTTGAGCCGTGGGAATCAATATTATATTTTCAAGGGGATGCACCGACACTTCGTGAGTTAAAGAAGCGCGGCATTAAGACGTACAAAATGCCTCGTCATCCAAGTGACCCAAAAAAACTGGATTACAAAGAGATAAAAGCAAAATGGGCGTCACTTGCAAAAGAGGAGGCCGTCTGTTTTATTCTCGGTGATGGCCAGAATGCCTACGACATTGCGTACCCCAGTCAAGAGCTAAGACAGCTCTATCGTAGCCATCCAGACTTTGAAAAACGTCTGGATGTTAGGGAAAAAAATAAGATCAACATTTCCGTGCATATTCGTAGGCGCAATCAAGCCGATATGCTCAACCCTTCAGTCCATGATGTGAACAGTTCTGCTTACCGAGCACGCTACCTAGAGAGTGATTATTTTTTAAGCCTTTGTCAAATAATCGAAGAAGTGCTTGGTGCGGACGAGGTGCAATTCAACTTGTTCTCCCAAGGAGATCTAGAGGCTTTTTCTGAATTCAAAGTATTAAAAAATTTACGGTTCTGTCTCGAAACCGACCAATACGAGACTTTTCACAATTTGACGCTGTCGGATATTCTCATTGTCAGTCCGAGTTCATTCTCCTTTAAGGCTGGCATGCTTTGCCCTGGGCTAAAGTTTGCAAAATATCCATGGTGGCATGAGGTGCCAGATAACGAAGAGTGGATTCGTGTGGGCGAGGATCCACTTTCAGAAAAAGCTCGATTGAGTCAGCATCTCCATGCATTCGTTAAGCTTCATGTAACAAAATCGACTTTTCTTAGTGGTTAATCCAATTGTGCTATGAATCAAAAAACCTTCATTGTTATTACTTCCATTAATCCGCCCAATCGTGCAATGCAAATGTTCGCACATGGTATTCGTCAGCACGGCGGCCATTTTTTGGTTATTGGAGACACAAAAAGCCCGAAATACTTTCAGCTGGAAGGCGCTGATTACTATTCTGTTGAGCGGCAAATTGAAACTTTTAATGACTTTGCGTCCCTTTGTCCGACACGCCACTACGCGCGCAAGAATATTGGCTATCTCATTGCTATACAGCAGGGGGCTGAAGTAATCGTGGATACAGATGATGATAACTTGCCTTACGATGACTTCTGGGAAAAGCGTGAATTAAACCAGAGCGCTCGTGTGTACGAAGATGCGGGGTGGCTGAATGTCTATAAACTGTACTCAGAGGCTAATATCTGGCCTCGCGGGTTGCCGCTGGATGAGGTGCTTAAACCGACGCCTAAGCTAGGGCACCTACCTAAGATAAATTTGAAATGCCCGATTCAACAGGGCTTAGCTAATGATAACCCCGATGTTGATGCAGTTTATCGTTTGACCCTGCCGCTTCCACAAAATTTTGATACTTCTGATTCGCTTGCTTTACAGCCTGGCGTATGGTGCCCCTTCAACAGCCAAAATACTACTTGGTTTCCGCAAGCGTTCCCGCTGCTGTACTTGCCCGCTTATTGCTCTTTCCGAATGACGGATATCTGGCGCAGCTTTGTAGCTCAGCGCATAGCCGCAGTCAATGGTTGGCCAATCCTCTTCCACAAGGCTACTGTTTGGCAGGAGCGAAATGAACATAATCTTATGCGTGATTTTGAGGATGAGGTCCCTGGCTATTTGAATAATGCTAAAATACGAAATATGCTGGAGGCATTGCCGTTGATCCCTGGAGTCGATGCGATAAGTAACAACTTGCGCCAGTGTTACCAATGTCTAGTGTCTGCTGGACTTATTGGTGAAGAAGAAATGCCTTTGTTAGATGCTTGGTTAGCAATTCAGAAGGGACCGTGAATTTTGCGTGTGTTTCAGAAAGCTGCCGATAAATTTAAAGCTAATTTTTTTGCGAGCAGCATTCCCGAAGCATTGTTAGACTAAATACTATGAAAAAAGCTGTGACTATAAAGAGCTTACGTAAAAACATACCGAATAGGTATAAAATTTTGGACTTTCTCTTGGAGCTTAGGACAGACTTCTGGGTGTGGGATGTTCCTACACTTGTATTAAGCCCTGTTTCGCG
>JAKVCN010000059.1 GCA_022448585.1 Puniceicoccaceae bacterium
AATCTTCTAAATAACCGTATCGACCTTCACCTTGCCCTAGGCGGCTCTTTTGATAACGAATAATGAAAAATCGATTTATTGCATCTATCATTCTAACTGTAGCTATTTGTATTACAGCGCTACTTATGTTTTTTGAGCCAACACCAGAAGCGAAAAAACCAGAACGCCCTAAGGCTAGTGTAGAAGTCGTTATTGTAGAGCCTCAATCGGTTTGTTTAAAAATACAAAGCCAAGGAACGGTACTGCCAAAAACTGAATCTACTCTAGCAGTCGAGGTCAGTGGTCGCATAATAGAAGTCGCTGATAATTTTCGACCTGGCGCGCACTTCGATGCGGGTGATATCCTCTTTAAAATTGATCCGATCGACTATACGGTAGCTGTAGCATCTAGACAGGCAGAATTAGCAATGGCAGAACTGAACCTTGCACAGGAAGAAGCCTTATTTGCACAAGCTGCAGCTGATTGGAATACGAATGGAAATACGCAAACTCCAAGCGCTTTAACCCTAAGAAAACCACAGCTCAAACGTGCAAAGGCAGTACTTTCTAGCGCGCATGCTCAATTGGGTCTTGCTCAGCGCAATTTAGAACGCACGCAAATAAAGGCGCCCTACACCGGTCGCGTTCTAACAAAGAGTGCAGACCTAGGGCAACTTGTGAGTGCGTCATCTCCAAATCCAATCGCAGAAATCTACGCAACAGATTTTGCTGAGATCCGCCTACCGCTATCACAAAAGCAGGCAGGTTATTTAGATGATCTAAGCCTGCGCCCTGCTAAAGTTATTTTAAGATATAAAACCAATGCTTGGGAAGCTCAGTTAGTTAGACTGGAAGGTACTATTGATACTAAGAGTCGATTACTATATGGCGTAGCCCTCATTTCAAATCCTTTCGATGGAACTAACAAATTGCGCCGCGGTCAGTTTCTGCAAGCAGAAATCGAAGGTCGTACTTTAGATGAAGTCTATGTGATTCCACGCCTCGCACTGCGTGGGTCCGATACAGTTTATGTACTTACGGAAAATAATACGCTTCAGCGACGACTCGTAGGTGTCGTAAAAAGTAGTACAAAAAGCGTCATCATTGACCGCGGATTAGAGCCCGGCGATCGAGTAGCAACAAGCCCAATTGCTTATTTTGTGGAAAACATGCCCGTTACACTAATTGAGCCCTCGCATGATCCGCTGGTTTACTAGTAATGGCGTTGCTGCCAACCTACTAGCTGCTATCGTTGTAGTAGCCGGGTTATTTACAGCTACCAGCATCAAGCTCGAGCTCTTTCCAGAACTAGACCTAGACATTGTCAATATAGGAGTTGCCTATCCAGGGGCAGCTCCAGAAGAGGTGGAAAGTGGAATTGTTGAATTAATCGAAGACCGCATACAAGATTTAGATGGTATAAAGCGTTTGCGAGCTACTTCGACTGAAGGTTATGGCGCCGTAACAATTGAAGTAGAGCGTGGTTTCGACGCTAGAGAATTGCGCGATAAAGTAAAAGCTAGGATCGATGCGATAACTAATTTTCCTGAGCAAGCAGAAGAAGCTAACGTAGAGGAAGCGCTAATCCGAAATGAAGTCATCTCACTCGCCATTTACGGCGACTCTGATGTTCGTACTCTTAAAAATATTGGTGAATTTACACGAGACGAACTAAATGTGAGGGCTGGCATTTCTCAGGTAGAACTCAATGGTGCTCCACAATATGAGATATCTATTAATCTATCTGAACAATCTTTGCGAGAATATGGCCTTTCATTTGATTTTATTGTTCAAACAATTAGAAATAATTCTGTAGATATTCCAGGTGGCGCAATTAAATCCAAAGGCGGAGAGATACTGGTGCGTACAGCAGCGAAGGCATACACGGGGCCTGAGTTCGAGAGAATACCAGTTCTGGTCAAGCCTGATGGCACACTTGTTACTCTTTCAGATGTGGCAACAATTGATGATGGTTATATCGATGTTCCTTTAATAACAAAATTTAATGGGCAAAGAGCAGTACTTATAAATATTTATGCTCTTGGCGATGAAAGCGCACTTGATGTCGCAAATCGAGTACGCGAATTTGCAGAAGACCTCCAAAGTGAACTGCCACTTGGCATTACAATTGAGCCTTTTAGAGACTTTACCTACTACTTAAAAGGGCGACTGCAAATGCTTATTGAAAATGGTATTTTTGGACTACTGCTGGTCTTTCTAGTACTTACTTTATTTTTAAGGCCCTCCCTGGCGTTCTTTGTTATGCTCGGGATCCCAATCTCCTTTCTAGGGGCAATGCTCTTTTTGCCCTTTTTGGGGATAAGCATCAACCTTGCCTCACTATTTGGCTTCATTTTAGTCTTAGGGATAGTAGTCGACGATGCAATAATTGTTGGAGAAAGTATCTTCACGCAGTTCCAAAAACATGGAGGTCCTGGCGTCAATGCATCTGTAGCAGGGACCAAGCGAGTCGCTATCCCAGTAACTTTCGCAGTTCTTACTACCATAGTCGCTTTTATCCCAGTACTGACGATACCAGGCTTTCTCGGTAAGTTTTTTTACCCTATTCCAGTAGTGGTTATCGCAACCTTAATTTGGTCACTTATTGAGTCAAAGTTGGTTCTACCCTACCATCTTACATTATGTAATGTTGGCGCTGGTCGACGCCATACAATGAATTGGCTAAGTCGTAAACAGCGCACTATCGCTGATAGTCTCGAGTATTTTATTGAAAATCATTACCGGCCACTTTTAAGCAAAGCTATTGAAATGCGCTATGCAACCGTAGCACTGTTTGTTGGCATTTTAATGATTATGGCTGGCATGCTATTAGGCAAACACATGCCCTTTGTATTTTTTCCCAGTGTGCCATCTGATTACATAGTTGCGCAGCTTGTTATGCCTGAGGGCACTCCAGTAGAACTTACTGAAGATGCAATCGCTAAAATGCATGATGGCTTGGAAGACTTACGCACAGAAGTTCGTGAACAAGGCTATGGAGAGCCCTTTGATAATGTAGTAATTACTATAGGCAGTCAGCCATTTGCTGCTAGCGGCGGACCAATGGGGAGCATTACCAAAACCGTGAGTACTAATAAAGCAGAGATCGCCGTAGAGCTTATTAAGCGCGAAGACTTAGCTGATGGCGGTAACATTAAAGAACTCTCTGCGCCAAACCTAGCCAATCGCTGGCGCGCGCTCATCGGACCAATCGCAGGAGTAAAAGAACTTAGTTTTAACGCAGATGCTGCCGGTCAAGCTGGTAGCGCGATCGACGTACAATTAACGGGTCGCGACTTTAATCAGTTGCGAGAAGCGTCTGAATTCATCCAATCTAAGTTAGCTACCTATGAAGGACTTTTCGATATTCGCGACAATTACTCGAGCGGCAAGCGTGAGATAAAGCTAGCGCTTAAGCCATCAGCTCAAAATTTGGGTCTCCAGCAGAGCGATCTCGGAAGTCAGGTAAGGGCGGCATTTTATGGAGTGGAAGCGCAGCGCATACAACGAGGTCGTGACGATATAAAGGTCATGGTACGATATCCAAAAAATGAGCGAGCATCCGTTGAAAATCTGGAAGAACTGCGTATTAGAACGCCAAATGGAGATGCAATTCCATTCGAAGCAGTTGCAGACTTTGAAATAGCAAGTGGATTCTCCACTATCAATCGTATCGATCGTAGGCGCGTTTTAAACATTACTGCAGACGCGGACAAAGATGTAGCTAATCTAGAGCTTGTTAAAAGTGATTTGGTCGGCAAGAAAGGCAAAGGAGGATATATGGATGACCTGCTAGAGAGCTATCCCGGAGTAGCTTGGTCATTTGAGGGTGAGGCGCGCGAGCAGTCAGACATATTTAAGAGCCTCGGGCGCATGTCCGTGATTGCCGCATTTATTATATACGCATTACTCGCAGTTCCACTAAGGTCATACCTTCAACCGTTTATAGTTATGTTTGTAATACCATTTGGATTGATTGGAGCAATTTTAGGCCACTGGATAATGGGCCAATCCATGAGTATTTTATCAATACTAGGATTTGTTGCTTTGGCCGGAGTTGTGGTTAATGATAGCCTAGTCTTGGTCGATTTTATAAACAATGAAAGAGAAAATGGAGCGCCCATACGAAAAGCGATCGAATCGGCAGGAGCGAAGCGCTTTAGACCAATCATCCTTACTTCTCTAACTACGTTTGTTGGTCTTCTACCACTACTTTTTGAAACTAGCTTACAAGCACAATTCCTTATTCCAATGGCAACATCTCTTAGCTTCGGAGTTTTATTTGCAACGTTCATGACCTTGCTCCTAGTGCCGGCTTTCTATAATATTTTAGAAGACCTTAAAGACTTTGTAAGGCGCTTTATGAAGCGCTGAAATAGAAATTAATCTGCACAACTGACACTTGCAGGTAGTTAAAAAGTCTACAATATTTGTGGCTCATGCACTGCAACACGTTACATATTTTGTACATCAGCTTGATCTTAAGCTCAGTAACAAGTTTTGGACAAAACCAAGCTGCGACACAACGACTATTTGATATTGCAGCAAAAGAAGAAGCGATCTATAAACAGATCGCTGCAGATCCAAATTTTTATAGCGATGCAGACATTGAGAGGCGGGTCATTGAACTAATTGAAGCTTACGAAAACTACTTAGAGAATACTTCGGATGATCTTGAAGCGCTCATCTTATATGGTAAATTATTGCGACGTGCAGGAGACTCAGAAACTGCATTTCAAGTATTTTTGCGCGCAGACCAGTTAGACCCCAAGCTTGCCGTAGTTAAGCAACAGATAGGAACCTACTTAGCTGAAAAAGGCAAAGGGAAGGCTGCACTTTTATATTATCAACAAGCCGTAGAATACGAACCTGAGTCTGCAGTCTATAATTTTGGCCTAGGACAATTACTATATCAGTTTTGTGATGAATTTGTTAATGCAGAAATTTACACGCGAGATGCAATCGACCGTGAGATGATCAAAGCATTTAGCAAAGCTGTCGTACTACGTCCAAACAGCTTTGATTATTACATAAGATTGGGCGCAGCCTATAATGATCAGGCTAGTCCAGACTGGAAAGCAGCGCTTAGTCATTGGCAAAAACCGAACCAGTCTTTCAAAGAAAGTTATCAGATAGAAATCATCCAACTGCATACTGCTCGCGTGCTAGGCAAATTAGGGCGGCATGAAGAGGCGCGAAAATTAGCAGAATCTGTCAAACACACAGCGCTGCAAAAGTCGAAGCAAGAAGTATTAGATGAACTAGTGCAGTTCTAGATAAACAGCTGATTAAACCAATCGATGCATACAGTGTTTAGACACTCGCTTACGGCTACTTTGACAAATCATAAATCGCATATCCAGACATTAGATTCGGAAAATACTGACAAGTCTTCCTCCAGTCACCCCGTAAATAAACACGGTCCATAATGGAAATTTTACGGACCGCACAGAAGTTCTCAAACTCATGAATTGAAAAAGGATTAGAAGGATGTGATTCATACCATGTCTTTGGATATACCTCATTAATAGCTTGGCGGCCATGAACGAAGTAATTAAAGCGATTTTTCCAAAATCCATGATTTACAAAGCCAACTGTAGCTCGTTTTCCTACCCTTAGAGCTTCACCCAAAATTGCATCTGGTTGATTGATTAGATCAACCGATCGACTTAGAATAACCCGATCAAAACTGTTTGTTTCAAATCGAGAAAGAATTCTTTTTACGTCACCATGATAGGCAATCACTCCTCGCTTAATACAGCTAAGTACTTTTTCAAATTCGATGTCGACTCCCACTGCATAGGCAGACTTTGTTTGCTTTAAGTACTCAAGCAACACACCTCGACCACAACCTAAATCAAGAATGCGGTCTTCTTCCTTTACCCATTCGGCTATGAATTGAAAGTCTACGTTACGTTTCTTAGTGTTGGTATTCATGGTACAATTATCGCTCTAGGTAACTACGAATCAAAGCTTCTAGCCTTGGGGAGCACAGCAAGAAAGAGTCATGACCCGCATCCATCTCCAGCTCTACATAAGAGGCATCTTTACCTAAACGAAGCAAAGCTTCGACAATATCTCGGTTACCCTGAGGTGGGTATAACCAGTCGGAAGTGAAGCCAACGACCAGTCCCGGTGAGTTTACGTGATGCAGTGCCTCATCAAGCGTACCTAGTGTACCGTATAAATCAAAACGATCCAAAGCTTTCGTTAAGCACAAGTAGGTATTTGCATCAAAGCGTGAAACAAAAGCTTGTCCTTGGTGGCGCAGATAACTCTCCACCTCAAATTCAACATCATAATTTTCAAACGGCTCACGCGCGACAGTATCTCGGCGCTTTCTCCCAAACTTTGCTTCCATCCCTGTTTCTGATAAATAAGTAATGTGTGCCATCATGCGTGCAACTGATAAGCCTTGGGCAGGTTGCTTTCCATCAGGATAATGGCCCTGTAGCCAAGAAGGATCACTTATGATTGCTTGCCGTCCAGTGTCGTTGAATGCGATTGTTTGGGCTTGATGACGAGCGCAACAAGCGAGTGCAATGTAACTGCCCACACGATCAGGATGTGCAATTGCCCACTGCAATGTTTGCATCCCTCCCATGCTACCTCCAATCACGCAGTGCAATCGATCAATGCCCATTTGATCAAGCAACAGCGCTTGAGCTTCCACCATGTCACCTACGGTTAGCTTTGGAAAATCTAGATTATATCGCTTACCTGTAATTGGATTAATTGATTCAGGGCCAGTAGATCCGCTACACCCTCCCAGTACATTAGAGCATATGACAAAATATTTTGAGGTATCTATAGGCTTGCCAGGGCCAACCATAAAGTTCCACCAACCTTGTTTGCGCTCCTCCATGCCGTAAACGCCGGCAGCATGGTGATTCCCAGTCAAAGCATGGCAGATTAACACGGCGTTATCTTTACGCGTATTTAAGTGTCCATAGGTTTCGTAACGAAGCGTCAGCTCCGGTATCGTCCCACCAGACTCAAATACGAAAGGTTTAGAAGACACAAAGTCTTGGGATTCAACTATCCCTACCTCACCTACTGTAGCGATCTGTTCTGCCTGCTCGGAGTCATTCATAGAAGCACTCTTATGACTCCGCACAGAGCATAGAGAGTCAACACTTATCCGCGCACGCAGTGGCACTTACAGTGCATCAAGCGGTTCAATTATCGTCAAAACCATTGGGGTGGCTTTGGTGCCATGCCCAAGCGCTTGCGATGATGTCTTGTACGCTGGAGTATTTAACCTCCCAACCTAGCTCGCGCTGAGCCTTGGAGGAGTCCGCATATAAGGCTGGTGGGTCTCCTGCGCGACGACTTGCTTCCACGATTGGCACTTTTAACCCGGTTACCGCTTCGACCGCATCGATGATTTCGCGAACCGAGCTTGGGGTGCCCGTGCCCAAATTGTAGAATAATTCTATACCGGGTGTCTCCAGTTGTTCAAAAACTGCAATGTGCGCGCGCGACAAATCATCAACGTGAACATAATCTCTCAGGCAAGTGCCGTCAGGCGTCGAATAATCCGTACCAAATATCTTAATATTTTCACGTCGTCCGGTAGCCGCATCAAAAACCAGTGGTATTAAATGTGTTTCTGGGTTGTGGTCCTCGCCTATAGATCCATCTTCAGCAGCTCCTGCAGCATTGAAGTAACGAAATGCAGCAAAGCTCAATCCGTAGGCTTTTGAAAATGCTTTTAGACAATTCTCTACGTCCAATTTAGTTTGCCCATAAGGATTAATCGGTGCCTGCGTTAATGATTCGAGCATTGGTAAGGTATCTGTCTCTCCGTAAGTCGCACACGACGAAGAGAAAACGAACTTCTTCACGCCATTATCAAGCATTGCTTCAAGCAGGCGTAGAGTTGCGACAAAATTATTTTCGTAATATTTACGTGGATCCGTTACGGACTCACCAACGTAGGCAAATGCGGCAAAATGCATGACCAGCTCAATTTTTTCACGTTTTAAAATCTGAGCGACACTATCGTAGTCGCCTAAGTCACAATCATAAAAAGGAATATCATCAGATACCGCCTCGCGATGACCGAAGACGAGATTATCCAAAACCACTGGATGGTAACCCGCCTGCTGCAGCTGACGCACGCAATGACTTCCAATATAACCAGCTCCTCCAACGACTAAAACATTCATGCTTGTAAGTTATGTCCACTAATTAAGCTCACGGAAAGAAAATAGCGCTCTAATTCTATTTATTTTGATGATTCTTTATTTGCAGAATCTCAATGTTTTTACAAGGTTGACAGGCACACTTTTGACCGCGCTACTCCTTGATCTTTATAAATGCTTAGTCGTATTGTCATAACAGGCGTGGGCCTGACATCTCCAAATGGAAACACCTTAAAGG
>JAKVCN010000006.1:0-3378 GCA_022448585.1 Puniceicoccaceae bacterium
ATCCGAGATTCTGAAAATCGCGTACTTTTTTCTGGCTATTCAACGACGAGTTTTAAGCTGATGATATTTGTTTTATCTGCCATGATAGCCGGAGCTGCGGGTGCATTGTATGTGCCTCAAGTAGGAGGAATTAACCCTAGCGCCATGGAAGCAGCGAAGTCCTTAGAGGTCGTTGTCTGGGTGGCGGTCGGTGGGCGTGGCACCAAGTGGGGCCCTGTTATTGGGGCAGTACTGGTTAATTTTATTAAGAGCTACACCACCCATGCATTCCCTGATTATTGGCTCATCATTATGGGTGGCATGTTTGTTTGCGTGGTGCTTTTCATGCCTGATGGAATCGTCGGAGTCTATAAGCAAGTAAAGTCCTACTTCGCTCGTCAACGTTCCTTACAAACAAGCGCTGTATAAAAATGTCGACTAACCGCACACCACTATACCGTGACACGCCCCTTATTCTCTCTGTTTCTGGCGTCACCAAAGCGTTTGATGGCTTTAAGGCGATTGATGACCTCAACTTTTATTTAGAGGAGGGAGAGTTGCGCACGATTATTGGACCAAATGGTGCGGGTAAAAGTACATTCATGGATATAATTACTGGGCGTACACGACCCGATGCCGGTACGGTTGTTATGCATGAAAAAGATGGCCACGATCTAAATTTAGCCAAGCTACGCGAATTTGAAATTAATCGACTTGGTATAGGGCGCAAGTTTCAGACCCCATCTATTTACAAGTCGCATACCGTTTATGATAATTTAATATTGTCTCTTAATAAAGAGCGTGGCGTATTCGCAACACTTTTTTACCGCGAGTCAAAGCAGGATAAAGAGCGCATTATGGAGGTCTTGAAAACCGTGCGATTAGACCAGCGCGCTGATGACTTAGCGGGCATGCTATCACACGGGCAAAAGCAGTGGCTAGAAATTGGTATGTTACTCGCGCAAGATCCACTCCTCTTACTTATTGATGAACCAGCTGCCGGCATGAGTGATGAAGAAACTGAGCGCACCGGAGAGTTACTGCTAAGTTTGGAAAATAAGCACAGTCTTATCGTTATCGAGCATGACATGGAGTTCATCCGTCAAATTGCGCGCAAGGTGACAGTCTTACACCAAGGTCATGTCCTGAAGGAGGGCTCTTTTGCTAGTGTACAATCTGATCCGAATGTAATCGAGGTGTATCTTGGACGGCAGGGAAAGCGCGGCGAGAACAACTAGAAAATATGAGCGCACCACCAGAAAGTCTTCCATTGAAGCCGTTGTTATCTGTAAAAGGATTAAAGGCTAGCTATGATGAATCGATTATATTGCGTGGTATCGACTTAGAGGTACCGCCAAATTCAGTTGTGGCTCTTTTGGGTCGTAACGGAGTAGGAAAAACTTCTCTGTTACGCAGTATTATGGGCTTAATGCCTCGCACGGAGGGAACGATCGATTATGAAGGGCAAACAATTAGTGAATTGCGTAGCGATCAGCGAGCTCGGTTAGGGCTCGGCTATGTGCCACAAGGGCGTGATATTTTCCCAAATCTTACAGTCCAAGAGAATTTAGACGTTAGCCTAAGCATTGCTGGTAAAGCAGGACACGCGCGCTTAGAGCAAGTGTATGCCTTATTTCCAGTAATAAAAGAAATGCTTAGCCGTAAGGGTGGGGTGTTGTCCGGCGGGCAGCAGCAACAGCTAGCGATTGGGCGCGCATTATTGACAAATCCAAAGTTACTTATTTTAGATGAACCTACCGAAGGAATTCAGCCTTCCATTATCGATCAAATAGAAGATGCCATTCACTCACTCAAAAAAGAAGGGAATTTAAGTATAATTTTAGTCGAGCAATATCTTGATTTCGCTAAAGCTGCCAGCGATACCTTTTATATTATGGATCGCGGTAGCGTGGTTCGATCTGGAAAATCAGAGGAGCTAACTGTCGAGGTAATTGAAAAACATCTTACTGTATAACTTGTATGCACCTAACACCAAGAGAACAAGAAAAGCTCATGATTGTAGTGGCAGCCGACCTCGCACGCAGGCGACAAGCGCGCGGAGTGAAGCTAAATTACCCAGAGTCAATCGCTGTAATAACTTATGAAATTCTTGAAGGTATACGCGACGGCAAAAGCGTCGCTGACCTAATGAGTTTTGGTACCACAATACTTGGGCGAGATTCGGTAATGGAAGGCGTACCTGAAATGATTCATGAGGTACAAGTAGAGGGCACCTTCCCAGATGGCACAAAATTAGTGACTGTACACAACCCGATACGATGATCCCAGGCGAATACAAGTACTCCGATCCGGATGCACCGATAGCTGCAAATTGTGGCCTTGAAACTGTGCTAGTTAAAGTGACCAACTCGGGAGATCGCCCCGTACAAGTAGGTAGTCATTTCCACTTTTATGAAGTCAATACAGCGCTTGAATTTGAGCGCGAAGAAAGCCGTGGTTATCGCCTCAATATTGCCGCGGGCACAGCTGTACGTTTTGAGCCCGGCGACGTGCGTGAGGTATGCCTTGTCGCTCTAGCTGGTGAGCGCCGCGTACATGGTTTAAATAATAAAGTTGATGCAGCACTTGATTGAGCATTTTTAAATTTACCGATCTAAATAATATGAGCCTTGAATTAACTCGACGCCAATATGCGGAAATGTTTGGTCCTACGACAGGGGATCAAGTACGTCTTGCAGACACCGAACTATTTATTGAGGTGGAGCGAGATCTGATCGCTGAGGCTGGAGGTTATGGCAATGAGGTAAAGTTTGGTGGTGGTAAAGTAATCCGTGACGGAATGGGTCAGTCGCCACTAGCTGCTGGTGAAGATTGCTTGGATTTAGTTCTCACGAATGCAACTATTATAGATCCAGTACTGGGAGTCATCAAAGCTGACTTAGGTGTCAAAAATGGACGAATTGCTGGTATTGGCCATGCTGGTAATCCACTGATTCAATCGGGTGTTAGCGATTCTATGGTGATCGGGGCGGGCACGGAGGTAATTGCTGCCGAAGGTCATATTGTGACTGCTGGCGGATTTGATTCACACATTCACTTTATCTGTCCGCAGCAAATTAATGAGGCCTTAACGAGCGGGGTGACCACTATGACTGGTGGTGGAACAGGTCCTGCAACAGGAACAAATGCGACCACTTGTACGCCCGGGGAGTGGAACATTCATAAGATGCTCGAGTCAGCAGAAGCTTTTCCTATGAATCTAGGATTTATGGGTAAGGGTAATGCTTCTAATCTTGAGGCGCTGCGTGAGCAAGTGGCTGCAGGCGCAATGGGGCTTAAGTTACACGAAGACTGGGGCACCACACCTAGCGCGATTGATCATTGTTTAACTGTAGCAGACGAGTTAGATGTGCAGGTAGCCATCCACACCGATACGTT
>JAKVCN010000006.1:3478-3908 GCA_022448585.1 Puniceicoccaceae bacterium
TTAATAGCTTATCGGTTCTTTATCAGATTAATCATTGAAGAAGTAAGTACCTTTGAGTTTTCCTTCGCTATCATTATCAACTTCCCAGTAGACATCGGTTTGAATTTCTGATCGCGGTGCTACAGGACTATCTTCAGCAAATTGAGCTGCTTTGTCGGCTTGTTGCTTTAGCTCCAAATTAATTTTCTTCGCGGCTAGATCATCCAAAGTGCCATCCGCGAGCAACTGTGCCTGTAGAACATTGATCGGATCTTTAGTTTGTTTGTATTCTTCAATTTCCTCTTTGGTGCGATATTTTTCGTGATTAGCATCCGCTACAGAGTGGCCGCGGTATCGGTAGGTGCAGATTTCAAGAAGAGTGGGTTTGTGTGTGTCGCGTGCTCTTGTCATGGCACGATTGGCAACTTCACGAACCTCAAAGACGTCGTGC
>JAKVCN010000060.1 GCA_022448585.1 Puniceicoccaceae bacterium
ATGCAACGATTGTCTTAAGTAAAAGTGGCAGCACCGATGAGGTTCTTCGCTTAATGCCAATATTGAAGCAGCAAAAGTCACCCATTATTGCGATTGTTGGTAATCTTGACTCGCCGATTGCTCAGTCTGCAGATGTCGTACTGGATGCGAGTGTTTCAGCTGAGGCAGACTCATTAAACTTAATGCCGACTGCTAGCTCTTCAGTGAGTTTAGCCATTGGGGATGCGCTCGCGACTGCTTTAGCACAGGCGCGTGGTTTTTCCGCAGAGCAATTTGCTGTCCATCATCCAGGAGGCCAATTAGGTCGTAATCTTACCGTGCGTATTGAATCAGTCATGCATCCTCTAGATCATATTGCCTGCGCATCGCTTAGCCATAGCTTGCGCGACGTACTAATTCTTATGACTGAACATCCTTTAGGCGCAGCCTGTATCGTCGACAAAGAGGAGCAATTATTGGGAATAATAACAGATGGAGATGTGCGGCGCCTTCTGGCTAACAAAGGAGATATTTTAGATCTACCGATCGGCGACTGTATGACACAGGATCCGCTCACAGTTAATAAAGAACAATTGCTTGGCGAAGCCATACAATTGATGGAGGATAGAGAGTCGCAGATATCTGTACTTCCAGTCGTTATTAGCGATGAGCAAAAATTAGTCGGATTAGTTCGATTACATGATGCGTATCAGCCATCTTCGCTTCAGTCATAAAGGTGGTGTATTAGAAACGTGCTCTCGCCAATCGTTTTTAAGGTTGCGAGAAACCTGCGTGCGCTTTGTTTTATTTTTGTTTTTATAATCTGGTAGTTATTATTTTCATTCATGTATCTCAAAGAGATCGTCATCAGTGGTTTTAAGAGTTTTGCAGATCGCACACGTCTGGACTTACGCCGTGGAATGACAGCTGTTGTAGGGCCCAACGGTTGCGGTAAAAGTAATATTGTCGATGCGATTCGTTGGGTGCTCGGCGAGCAAAGCGCTAAAGCATTACGAGGTTCTTTAATGCAGGACGTCATTTTTGAAGGCACGGATAAGCGAAAGGCACTGCCAGTGTGCGAAGTAGCCCTAACTTTTACTGATTGTGAGACCGAATTAGGGACTGCGTTTAATGAAGTGGAGATTTCTCGAAGAGTAACACGAGAGGGTGGCAGTGATTATTATATAAATGGTAAAATATCTCGGCTAAAAGATATACAGCGCTTATTTGCGAATACTGGCGTAGGTCGAGTATCTTACTCATTTATGTTGCAGGGACAAATTGATCAGGTGCTTTCTACTAACCCTGCAGAGCGGCGTACAATCTTTGAAGAGGCTGCTGGAATAACTTTATACAAAGCGCAGCGTAAGGAAGCGCTGAATAAATTAGCGCTCGTCGATACTAATTTAGCTCGAGTTACAGATGTTATTGAAGAAGTCAGTCGCCAAATAAGCTCACTAAAGCGCCAAGCGAGTAAGGCACTGCGTTATCAAAGAATTAATCACCGTCTATCCCATTTAGATTTGGCGTATAGTGCTTACCGTCACTCTAATTTGAGAGAATCAATCGAACAGATTTGTACTAGCGCGGAAGATTTGCGGCAGAAACTAAAAACCCACATCGATTCGCTCGAATCAGATGAGCTAGCACTGACGCAGCAGAAGTCTGCTCGTGGAAAATTATCTGAAAAAATGCAAGACTTGCAGCAGCGTGTTTATAATTTACGATCCGAAAAAGAAAATGCGGATAACCAAGCTGAATTCGCAGATATTCGCTGTGGGGATCTGCAAGGGCGTATCGCAGAATTTAAAAAAGAAATCGATGATTTAGAGGAGCAAAAAAGTTCGCTCGCTAAGCGTGCCGAAGATGAAGCTGAAAATAAACAATTACAGTTAGGGGTCGTAGATGACTCCGATCGCATTTTTCAAGATCGTAGTAAGGATCTACTAAAAGCGCAAGAAGGGCTAGGAACGATGGAGGCAGAGCTACAAGAAGTTCGGCAATCTGTTTTACTTGCCGAAAATCGGATCAACCGTGCCCGCTCTCGCTGTACGACATTAGAGGTCGATTTAAAGACTTATCAAGTAAAGCATGCCTCGCTCACCGAAACAATTATAGAACTCAAGGATCAAGGAGAGATTTTAAGAAATGGACTCCTAGAGATCCAACATGCTTTTGAAAAGCGCCAAGCAGAGCAGCAACGCAGTCAAGTAGCTTTAGAGTCTGCTAAACAGGCATCGCAGAATGTATTGGTACAATTTCGTAATTTGCAAGAAGCGATCCAAGATCAAGACCGTAGTATTGCGCGCAAAACAGCTCAGCTTAATGTACTTGAAGGCTTACAGGCAAAATTTGAAGGCTTTGGAGAGGGAGCTAAGGCAATCCTAGGAGATCAGTTAAATGACCTAGTGGCCAAGGACAACGTCGTTATTTTGTCCAAAGAATTAAAGGTTAAAAAGCCGTTCACGAAGGCTCTAGAGGTTTTGCTTGGATCTGCAGTGGAGGCACTTTTCGTTGGGGAATCCGATAAAGCGCTCTCGGTAATTGATAGGCTGGACCGTAACGCACTTGGCAGGGCTTGTCTACAAATCGAGATTAACGCAGCTCAAAGCACACCTAAAGCTAAATTACCGGATAATCTCGTCCCAGCCATATCGGCTGTTAGTGCTAGAGAGGATGCACTCAATGGGCCTGTACGCCGCTTGCTATCTGGATGCTATTTTGCAGATAGTTTGGAGGAGTTCATGGAGTTTTGGAAAGTAACTCCAGAGTTTAATTTTTTATTCGTAGCAACTAAAGACGGTGAAATTATTGACTGCCGTGGACTTATCCACGGCGGCCGCACATCTGGAAAAAGGGCATCTAATGTTCTTGCACGAGAAGCTGATATTCGTCAACTGCGAGCTGAAATTGATATGGAGCGCAAGGAGCTCAACAACCGCCGCAAAGAAGCATCAGATCTAGGTGATAATCGTGACTCTGCAGAGTCAAAAGTCGACGCTGAACGCCAAAAGCTGAGTGAATTGAACAGTGAAATCTCTGTACTAAATTCAGAGCAGCAAGCGCAGAAAGAAAGAATCGAGCAAAATTCACTACAGCACCAAGCAAGCGATGAGCAGATTAAAGAGCTGGAGGATCATCATGGAGATTCTGTAAGAGAATTAGAAGAGGCGCAAAAAGAATTAAAGACTTCTGAAATAGGTCTATCCGATGAGAGGCAAGCAGTTGCCAATTTAGAAGAGGCTATCTATCAAGCACGTGAAACAAGGGATCACAAGCGAGAGGCTGTCGCAGATGTGCGACTTGAACTTGCGGAGCGCAAGCAGCGCTTAGAATCACTTGACCGCTCTTTAAATGAAGTAGAGCGTGAGAGTGAAAGTTTGCAGGAGCGAATACTTAGGCGCAATCAAGAGATCGACACTATCCATGAACAAATTTCGAAGCTTAAGAGTAGCCGAGTCAGTGAGTCTGAAAAGAGCGTTGAATTAAAAAAGACGTTATCGGTTGCGACCGAACAACTCGAACAAGACCAAGTTACACTCAAAGCTATGGATATATCTATTTCAGATATTGATGCGGGGTTATCTCAAAGGCGCGGCACTAGTCGAGCGCTTGATCAAGAATTAACAAAGTTGGATGTGCGACTAGCCGAAGAGCGCTCTCAGCTTGGATTTATCGAGTCTGCGGCACAGGGTAATTATCAGATTGAATTACAGGCAGTTGACTGGAAGTTGGAGCTATGGGAAGCAGGCATTGAGTTTGATAAGCAAGTGAATTTAGACCAAGTGGATGATCCAGATCAATTTACCGCACAAGCAAAACAGCAACAAAAGGATCCAACGCAGGACGATTTAGCAGAGATGGACTTAACGGATTGGTCACAAGTAGAGGGGGAAGTACAGGAGTTAAAGGGTAGAATCACCAGCATGGGTCCGGTTAATTTGGATGCTATCGGAGAGTATGCAGACCTTAAGGAGCGGCATGACTTCCTTAAGAAACAAAGTGAGGATCTCTGGAATTCAAAGAACGCCTTGGTGAAGACGATCGATGATATTAACGAAACTTCTCAGTCACTTTTCCGTGAAACTTTTGAGCAGGTGAAGAAAAACTTTGCATTTACCTATGAGAAATTATCGGGAGGTGGTTTTGCTGACTTACAGTTAATTGATTCGGAGGATCCATTGGAGTCAGGTATAGAAATCATTGCTCGCCCTCCTGGTACGCGACTCAAGAGCGTATCTTTGCTTTCTGGAGGTCAGCGCACTATGACTGCAGTCGCACTTCTTTTCGCAATTTATATGGTTCGCCCCAGCCCTTTCTGCGTGCTTGATGAGATTGATGCGGCCCTAGACGATGCTAATATTGGGAGGTTTTGTAAGACCCTTGAGGGCTTTACGTCTAATTCCCAGTTCCTTATCATCACCCACAATAAACGTACGATTTCTAATGCTGATACTGTGTTCGGAGTAACCATGCCCGAAAAAGGGGTTTCCACTTTAATCTCTATGCGTTTCAACAAAGACAGTAATAGCCCTGACTTGGTCGGCTTGGAAAGTCGTTAGCTATTTTATAAAAGTGATAACAATTGATATAGATATCTTATTTCTGCTCTATTTGGGGAGTGGTTTTTTGCTACTTTTTACTTTGTGGTTTTACTCTGAATGGCGCGATTCGCATCGCTTTGAGGCGCATGAACCAAAGGTTGTATATCACTGTATTAAGTGCTCCTGTGTTTATACTGGTTCTTATAAAAGTAATGAATTAGAGTGTCCAGAATGCGGATTTATCAATGGGCGTCTAAGATTTTAATTCACGCCAGTTCTTATTCTTCGCCTTTCTATCACAATGCCCGAGCATATCGCAGTTCTTGATTTTGGATCTCAGTACACGCAGGTTATTGCGCGTAGAATTCGCGAGGCTAAGGTGCTGTCTCGAATCTATCCATACAATACTCAGGCAAGCGTGCTACAGGAAGCAGGGGCACAGGGCCTTATTCTTTCTGGTGGGCCATCTTCAGTGTTAGTGGATGGGTCGCCGCACCCAGATGCTGCTGTATTTGAGATGGGGGTACCTATACTCGGAATTTGTTACGGAGAACAACTCATGGCTCACATGCTAGGGGGCGAAGTTGGCAAGAGTGAAGAACGTGAATTTGGACATGGAATTTTAGCCATTAAGCATAAGGGTAAGCTCTTTGATGGAATGCCTGATAGCTTACGGGTTTGGAATTCACATGGAGACCGTCTAGAAGTATTACCCAAAGGCTTTAAGGCGATCGCTTCCACGGAGAACTCACCGTTTGCTACTATTGAAAATGCGGAGAGGAATTTTTATGGAATGCAGTTTCATCCAGAGGTCGCTCATTCGGAAATGGGTACAAAAGTAATTGCCAATTTCTTGTTCAAAATATGCGGATGCCAAGCAGATTGGTCGATGACAAGTTATATCGAGCAAACCGTACAAAAAATACGTGAAAGTGTTGGCGATGAAAGTGTTATTCTTGGCTTGTCAGGCGGTGTAGATTCTTCAGTAGCAGCAGCGCTTATTCACAAAGCGATTGGTCAGCAATTAACATGCGTTTTCGTGGACAATGGTCTACTTCGCTTAAACGAGCGAGAGCAGGTAGAGAAGCTGTATGTTGACCATTTTGATCTAGATGTTCGTGTGGCAGACAAAGGTAAACTCTTTTTAGATCGTCTTGCTGGCATCTCCGACCCAGAGCAAAAGCGTAAAATTATTGGTAATACTTTTGTTGAAGTTTTTGATGAAGCGGTGCAAGCACTCAATTCGCAGGGCAATTATACTTATTTAGCGCAAGGAACTCTATACCCAGATGTCATTGAATCAGTTGCTATCGACGGTAATCCTGCAGCCCTTATTAAGAGCCATCATAATGTAGGTGGCCTACCGGATAAAATGAATTTAAAGCTTCTTGAGCCACTGCGTGAACTATTTAAGGATGAAGTAAGAGAGTTGGGCACGCAACTAGGATTGCCGAAGGAAGTTGTTTGGCGCCAGCCTTTCCCTGGACCAGGGCTGGGCGTCCGAGTCATGGGGGAGGTTCAAGAAGCGGATCTTGTTATCTTGAGAAAGGCAGATGCTATTTTACAGGAGGAAATGATGGCTGCCGATCTATACTACAAGATTTGGCAATCATTTTGTGTCTTCCTTCCAGTAAAGACAGTTGGTGTTATGGGCGATGAGCGTACCTACGAAAATGTGGTTGCTCTGCGTATTGTCGAGAGCGTTGATGCGATGACTGCAGACTGGGCGCGTGTGCCGTATGAAACTCTACGCGCTGTTTCAAATCGTATCATCAATGAAGTGCCTGGTTGTAATCGAGTGGTATTAGACATTAGCTCGAAGCCACCAAGTACTATTGAGTGGGAGTAATTAGGGCGGATGCATCACTAACTTTAAAGATTCACATTAAGCTAAGTTTTTAACAATTATAACTGTTACCAATGAGTGAATTCATTCATAAAGAAACTACCTCGCTATCTTGCCGAAATAGTAATTAGCTGTTTTTCTGTGTTTTTTATGAAATCTATCGCGTATTCACAATCACCTAAATTTTATAAGGTATTACGTCACTTTTGTGATCAAGCTGCAGGGGGAGGCGATGTCACAGACTTAGTGCGCGAAGTACTTGCCGACATAAAGATTCGTGGTGACGCTGCAGTATTACAATATACGAAAAAATTCGATGCAGCAAAGCTATCTGCACCGAATATGCGCGTAGCTACTTCCGAAATGAAGATGGCCGTAAAGTGCCTTTCTTTATCTGAGCGTAAGGCGATTCGTGAATCCATTGCTCAGGTTAAGGCATTTCATAAACGAACACTACCAAAGAATTGGAGCGCTAAAAATACACAGGGTGCGCGTGTCGGGGAGCGCTATTATCCAATAAGGCGAGTGGGTCTTTATATTCCTGGAGGCAATGTACCGCTAGTTTCAACAGTCGTGATGACAGCTATGCTGGCAAAATTAGTTGGTAACCCAGAAATAGCTGTTTGTACTCCGCCTTCAAAAGATGGCTCCATCGCCCCTGCGATGCTAGCAACTTTAGCGATGATTGGAGTAGATGAGGTGTACCGAGTCGGCGGTATTCAAGGTATTGGCGCACTTGCTTACGGCACTAAAACTATTCCTGCTGTAGATAAAATTTTTGGGCCTGGTAATGCCTATGTAATGGAAGCGAAACGTCAGGTTTTAGGGACTGTTGGCATTGACTTACTGCCAGGTCCTAGTGAGCTTATGGTGATTGCCGACTCTGGTGCAAAGGCGCAGCATATCGCCGCAGATTTGATTGCACAGGCGGAACATGGAAGTGGTAAAGAGATCCTCTATTTCGCCTCTACTAGTAAGGTACTCATCTCCAAGGTGAACCAGTCGATAAAGCGACAGATCCCAGAAAGAAGTCATGTATCTAAAATTAAAGGGATCTTTGAAAGTCGTTACTTAGTTATACAGTGCAAGAATTTAGAGCAATGCGTCGAAGTCGCTAATTTTATAGCTCCTGAGCACTTGGAATTACAAGTTGCCGATAAGTTTATTGATCTTTTGACCCGCAAAATCACCACTGCTGGCGCTATTCTTCAGGGCTACATGACGCCTACTGCGCTGGGTGATTTTACTGCTGGGCCAAGTCATACTTTACCTACAGGTCGCGCGGGCAGATTTTTTAGTGGCTTGCAAGCAACTGATTTTCTAAGGCGATCCAGTTTAGTTCGCTATGATAAAAAAAGTCTAGTGCGTGCAGCGCCAGTGATCGATTCCTTTGCTAAGCTTGAGCAACTCGATGGGCACGGCCATTCTGTCCACATCCGACTGTAGTCTATGAAGAAACATTTTGATGCTCAAGGAAGTGCTCTGCCGCATATACAACAATTGCATCCTTACATTCCAGGTGAACAACCTAAGGGAGGTGGATGGGTAAAGCTCAATACCAATGAGAATCCCCACCCTCCTTCACCAAATGTAGCCGTAGCAATTCAATCACAGCTCGATCAATTACAACTTTATCCGGAG
>JAKVCN010000061.1 GCA_022448585.1 Puniceicoccaceae bacterium
TGGATCGTACTGTTGGCATAGGAGTCATTTCAAAAGAAGATGCGATTGCTTATGGTTTAACTGGACCTAACTTGCGTGCCTCTGGCGTGGATCTAGATCTGCGTAAGGATAAGCCTTATCTTGGATATGAAAAATATGATTTTGAGGTACCAATTGGTACAAATGGAGATTGTTATGACCGCTATTTAATGCGAGCTGAAGAAGTGCGTCAATCGGTTCAAATTATAAGGCAAGTTATAGATACAATCCCTGATGGCCCATTTTATTGTGAGGATGCCAAAAAGATAGTCGCACCGCAGAAGTCAAAAGTTCTTACCAGTATGGAAGAATTAATTCAAAATTTTATGATCACAACTGAAGGTCCTCAAATACCACCCGGTGAAGCTTATTTTGAAGCTGAAAATCCGAAAGGTGCTCTTGGGTTTTATGTAGTTTCTAAAGGGGGTGGAGTTCCATATAAGCTGAAGATTCGTGGTCCTTCATTCAGCTCATTAAGCATCGTGCAGAAGGTTGTGCCGGGGCACTACTTAGCCGATATAACCGTATTATTAGGCTCATTAGATTTTGTTTTAGGAGAGTGTGATAGATAGATAGATCAAAACTTGTATACATATGGATTTAAAACCACAAACGATTGATAAAATTGATAAGCTTGTTCCTCGCTATCCAACTATTCGAAGTGCAGCGCTTCCGCTTTGTCATTTGATACAAGAAGACCAAGGTTATTTATCGGAGGAAGCAATAGAATGGATAGCTAATCGCCTAGATCTGCAACCAATCAATATTCAAGAGATTGTGACTTTTTATCCAATGTTACGGACTGAACCGATAGGAAAATATCATATTAGAGTTTGTCGTACTTTGCCGTGCGCTCTTGCTGGCGCTTATGGTACCTGCAGGCGACTAGAGGAAGAACTAGATGTGACTGTTGGGCACACAAGTGAAAACGGTTTAGTCACGCTTGAGTTTGTAGAGTGTCATGCGGACTGTGGTAATGCTCCAGTAGTTATGGTTGGTGAAAACGAGTATACTGATATTAATCCAGATCGTGCAACCGAATTGGCCAATAAAATAAAAAATGGAGAGCTTTTAAGCGATCGATAATGAAACACCAAGAATACCGGCTTATTTTTAAACATGTCGATCAACCAGATTATAGTAACGACATCGATTGTTATATCAAGAATGGGGGTTATGAGGATTTAAAAAAAGCTGTTGGGATGAAACCAGAGGCTATCTGCCAAGAGGTGCTTGACTCCGGATTGCGTGGACGTGGAGGAGCAGGTTTTCCTGCAGGAATGAAATGGAAGTTTTTAGATCGAAAGTCCGGCAAGCCAATCTACCTAATTTGCAATGCTGATGAGTCCGAACCAGGTACATTTAAGGATCGCCAAATTATTCATCAAGACCCTCATCAATTAATTGAGGGAATGATGTGCGCAGCTTTTGCTATTCAGGCTAAACTCGCTTTTATCTACATTCGTGGTGAGTTTTTCGATGGCTATAAGATCTTAGAGCGTGCGATTGAGGAGGCTAGAGATAAAAATTTTCTTGGGGATGATATCCTTGGTTCTGGCTATTCTTGTGATATTATTGTGCACCGTGGAGCTGGAGCTTACATCTGCGGTGAAGAAACCGGACTGATTGAATCATTGGAGGGTAAACGCGCGAATCCAAGGATTAAGCCACCTTATTTTCCGGCTGCTTTAGGAGCCTATCAATGTCCAACTATTGTAAATAATGTAGAGACTCTTTGCGATGTGAAGCATATCATTCACATGGGAGGAGAAGCATTTTCAAAGATTGGCACTACAGGTAATACTGGTACTCGCATCTGGTGTGTGTCGGGTCACGTGCAGAAACCTGGTTACTACGAGTTCCCTTGCGCAGGGGTTACTCTAGGTCAATTAATTTTTGAGGTTTGTGGGGGACTGAAGCCAGGACGTAAGCTAAAAGCCGTTATCCCTGGGGGGTCTTCAGCGAAAGTATTACGCGCTGATGAACGATTTAAAGGCAAACTTAAGGATGGCACTGATTTTGATTGGGGCATTGAAGACATTCCTATGGATTTTGACAGTTTGATGGCTTGTGGGTCGATGTCTGGCTCAGGAGGAGTTATTGTTATGGATGACACAACTGATATGGTTGAAGCTCTTGCTAACATTAATTATTTCTATGCACATGAAAGTTGCGGGCAATGCACGCCTTGCAGAGAGGGAGTCCCCTGGATGCGCAAGGTAACAGCTCGCATGTGTGCTGGAAACGCACGCGAAGAAGATGCAGAGCTACTTATGAATATTGCTGATCAGATTGCTGGGCGTACTATTTGTGCATTCGGCGAGGCAGCCTCTTGGCCAGTGCAGAGCTTTATTGAGAAATTTAAGGATGAATTTATACAGAAAGCCCGTGAGCAAGCTGCTCAGCGCAATGGGGGTAAGCCAACTACAAAAGAAACAACTTTAATCTAGTGATGAGTATACCCGATCCAGTTGAAATGGTTGCTATTAATATTGACGGTGTCGATGTTCAAGTTCCAAAGGGAATAAATGCGATTGAAGCAGCTAAATTAAATGGCAAGGAGGTACCACATTATTGTTATCATCCCAAGCTCTCGATTGCTGGCAACTGTCGCATGTGCTTAATTGAAATGGGTATGCCAATGCGTGACCGTGCAACAGGGGATCCAATCATGGATACCAATGGTATGCAGAAGATCGGATGGTCGCCTAAGCCGACGATTGGATGTTCCACCAATGTATCGCCCGGAATGCATTTGCGCACTAATTCTACTATGGTTAAAGAGGCTCGTAATGGGGTCACAGAATTCCTTCTAATTAACCATCCTTTGGATTGTCCCATCTGTGATCAGGCTGGTGAATGCCGATTACAAGAATTCTCTGCAGACCATGGTCGTGGTGTAAGTCGTTTTATTGAGGACAAAAATGTAAAACCAAAACGTACTCGATTAGGTCCTCGCGTAACGCTTGACGATGAACGTTGTATTTTATGCTCGCGCTGTATACGATTCTCTCAGGAAGTTGCTAAAGATGATGTTCTTGGTTTTGTAGATCGTGGCACATATTCAACTCTGACTTGTTATCCCGGTAAAGAGCTGGCTAACAATTATTCACTTAATACAGTAGATATTTGTCCGGTTGGTGCACTCACAAGTACTGATTTTCGCTTTAAGATGCGGGTTTGGTTTCTGAAGCGTACCAATAGTATCTGTACGGAAAGTAGTGTTGGTTCGAATACAACGGTATGGAGTCGTGAGGGGAGAATATATCGCATTACACCACGACAAAATGATGCTACTAATGATACATGGATGACAGATTCAGGTCGTGGACTTTTTAAAGAGGCTGAGTCAGAGAATCGTATCATTAACTACACTATAGATGGAGTTACTCAAGATATCGATAGTGTTGCTCAAACAGCAGCAGATTTATTACTGCAAGAAAAAGTAGCGATTGTGGGTTCTGCCCACAGTAGCGTCGAAGAACAATTCTATCTCAAGAAAATTTCGGAGTATGCTAGCGCATCGACTAACATTATTGCAAAAACAGGTGTAGGAGATGGTATATTGCTTTCAGAAGACCGCACACCAAATCTACGCGGAGCACTTCTTAACCGGCTTATTACTAAAATTCCAAGTGCCACTGCAGATTCTATAGATTCTCAAATTCAATCTGGCGAAATACAGACTCTTTTTGTCGTTAATGAAGATCTCACAAGCATTGGTATTTCGCAAGAATCGCTCTCTAAAGTATCTATCATTTATTTTGGCAGTTTATTTAATAGGACCAGTGAAGTTGCTAAAGTAGTGATTCCTTCGCTCACAGTATTTGAAAAGTCTGGTTCATTAGTGAACCAGAACTTTATTTTGCAGCAATTTTTACTAGCCATACCTGGACCGAAGGGTGTTATGAGCGATCTTTTAATGCTTGCTAAAATTCTCGCGAAGATGACAGGTGATACTATCGAGTCTCTTACGCTTGAAATGGTATGGCAGGACTTATCAAATACAATCGCTGAGTTTGAATCAATCACTTGGCAAGAAATCGGGGACCAGCAAGGTATACAGATCAATCCGAGGGCATTCCTTGATCTTCCATTTTTAGAGAGCAAAAATCTAAAATATGACCCGAAAGCATTCAAAGAGGCACACACAACTGTGTTAGGAACTCAAAGAAGTTAGATATGAACGTAATTAGTCATTCTTTACCTTTATTAATTCCAGTTGTTTTTGCGTTGCTGATGGTTTCTGTATTTATGGGCTTATGTAGTTACTCAGTCCTAGCAGAGCGTAAAGTATGTAGTTGGATTCAGCGCAGAGTCGGCCCTAACAGAACACGACTACCTCTTATAGGCAATATCCCAATCATTGGTAATATATTGACTAGTTTGGGTTTATTTCAGCCTGCTGCCGATGGATTAAAGTTTCTTTTTAAGGAAGAAATTACTCCCGGGCATGTTAAAATTGGGTATTATTATTTAGCTCCTATTGTAGCGCTTACCCCAGCTTTGACAACAATGGTGGTACTGCCTTTCGGCCGATATGTGGATAGTTCTGGCAATATTCAGCCTCTTGCATTGGCAAATATAGATGTGGGATTCTTGTTTATTTTAGCCATATCTTCACTGGGCGTTTATGGAATTGTACTCGCTGGGTGGGCATCAAATTCAAAATATCCTTTTTTAGGGGCTATTCGCTCTTCAGCCCAAATGATTTCATATGAGTTAGCCATGGGTCTAGCAATCTTGCCGGTTTTCATGTGGTCCTCAGCACCTGGATCTGAGTATGGGATGAGTCTTTTTGGAGTTGTGCAGTCGCAACAGGGCTTTTGGCTTGGCATATGGCAACCACTTTCCGCGCTTATTTTCCTGGTTGCTTTATTTGCAGAAACCAATCGCTTACCATTTGATATGGCTGAGTCGGAGACTGACTTAGTCGGCGGATTTCATACCGAGTACGGAGCATTCAAGTTCGGTTTATTTTTTGTTGCTGAATATGCGCACATTATAATGGGTTCTGGGATTTTTGTACTATTATTTGCTGGTGGGTGGCATTTTTTACCCGGATTTGCTGATCCATGGCCGAGTGGTTACTTCGGTGCCTTACTCTCAGTGTTATGGTTTATGGGTAAAGTTTGCCTTATGATTTTTTTCTTTATTTGGATACGTTGGACTCTTCCACGTTTTCGATATGACCAAGTCATGGCATTAGGATGGAAAATTTTGCTGCCACTAGCGATTGGCAATCTGGTATTTAACACTTTGGTAATCGCTATGATAGATACCTTTTAATCGTATATTTTTAATGGCTAAAACTAAAGTTATAGAACGCAAAGCCCTAACTTGGATGGAAAAGACGTATCTTCCTCAAATTGTAACGGGACTGAAAACGACCCTCTCTAATATGTTAAAGAAGCCCATCACTTTGCAGTACCCTGAAGAAAGGCCGATTATTCCTGATGATTATCGAGGGGTACCGACTTTAGTTAAGGACCCTCATGGCCGAGAAAAATGTGTTTCCTGTCAATTATGTGAGTTTGTTTGTCCACCTAAGGCTATTCGAATTACACCTGGTGAAGTTGACGTGGATAATGAACCTGAGCGTGCTCATGTTGAGAAGGCTCCTAAAGAATTTGATATTAACATGCTGCGTTGTATATACTGTGGACTTTGCCAAGAGGTTTGCCCTGAGGAGGCAATCTTCTTACAGGATGTCTTTTCGCTTTCCGGTTATAGCCGCGATGAAATGATTAATGATAAAGAGAAGCTTTATGAGTTGGGCGGAACCCTCCCAGATCAACACTATAAATGGGATAAGAAGAAGTCTGCTGAGGTACTAGGTAACAAAGATCATTAATTACTCATGCTCGATATATTATTTTACATTTTATCGGCGTTTACACTAATTGCAGCTTTGCTGATGGTAATTAGTCCTAATGCAGTAAATGGGGCTATGTGTATGATTGCGGCTTTCGTCGGAACTGCCGCCTTGTTTATTTTATTGGAGGCCTACTTTTTGGCAATTCTGCAAGTATTAGTATACGCAGGTGCTGTAATGGTATTATTCCTCTTTATTATTATGCTTTTGAACGTTGAGGAAATAGAGCCGAGTAAGCGCAAGAATATGCGCTCAAATTTCCTTGCTGGGCTAAGTTTTATAATAGTATCAAGCCTTATGATCTCTGCGTTCTCAGGAGAATATCTACCAGAGCCAGAGTTACTCCCAGTAGCAGCTAATCCCGATGGTAGTTTAGTCTCTAAAATACCTTTTACTACATCTTCTAAATCATTTGGATACAGTTTATTTTCTAAGTATATGCTGCCGTTTCAGGTTACTGGATTTTTGCTATTATCTGGCATGATTGGAGTTATTGTTATTAGTAAGAAATCTACCGAACAAATCGAAGCAGAAGCCTTACTAAAAAATGAAAAGGATGCTTCATGACAATCGGTCTTAATGCATTCCTAATGGTTTCAGGCCTACTTTTTTCTATTGGTATTTTTGGAGTTATTCTTCGTAAAAATACGCTGATTATTTACATGTCATTAGAGCTTATGTTGAACGCTGTTAATTTAGCGCTTGTGTCTTTTTCGCGTTACAACGGTACGATGGACGGAAATATTTTTGTTTTTTTCATCATTACTGTTGCTGCGGCTGAGGTAGCTGTTGGCCTTGCAATCGTGGTTGCGCTTTATCGCCGTCGTCAATCGGTTATGGTTGACGAAATCAATGCTTTGAGTCGCTAAGCTTATGACTGCCATACAGATACTGATCACTCTACTGCTGACGCCATTGGTGACTGCTACTTTGATAGCATTATTTATGCGCCGATTAGGCGCAGTAGCCTCCTATTTTTCAGTAACTGCCGCAGGACTAATTTGCATACTTTGTGTGCTAGCTATCGATAATTTTGATGGTACTGCGATCGCTGTTTCTTGGGATTGGTTGCGATTTGGGGCTTTTGAGGTGCAGATGGGATTTCTTTTTGATGGCATAGCTGCGACTATGCTCACGATGGTCGCTTTTGTGGGTTTTTTAATTCATATCTTTAGTTTGGGGTATATGCAGTCGGATACTGCTAAAGCACGATTTTTTGGTGGGCTTTCAATTTTTATGTTCTCGATGTTGGGTATTATACTCGCTGATAATTTGATTATGGTCTTTGTTTTTTGGGAATTGGTTGGATTTAGTTCTTATATGTTGATTGGTCATTATTTAGAAACGCAAGAGGCCAAAGAAGCATCTAAAAAAGCATTTATAGTTAATCGTATTGGAGACCTCGGGTTCTTGGTTGGGATCGTTTATGCTTACTGGCATTTTGGTACTGTTAATATAGCCCAGCTAGAGGCTTTAGTCGCTGCTAAGCCTGATTTAATTAATGCAACTATTGCAGCCTTATTAATGTGTGGTTTTATTGGTAAATCTGCTCAGTTTCCACTTCATGTTTGGTTGCCCGATGCCATGGCAGGCCCCACTCCAGTTTCAGCGCTCATTCATGCAGCAACCATGGTTGCTGCGGGAGTCTATTTCTTAATTAGGATTGTCTTTCTCTTCCCCCTAGAGGTGCTCGATTTTATTTCCTACCTAGGTGCAGCTGTAGCTGTTTACGCAGGATTTTGTGCCTACGCGCAGCACGACATTAAGAAAATTCTTGCTTATTCAACTCTGTCTCAACTTGGTTACATGGCCGCGGCATTTGGGCTTGGTTACCCGGGAGTAGCGTTCTTCCATTTAATCACTCATGCGTTTTTTAAAGCGCTACTTTTTTTAGGAGCTGGATCAGTTATTCATGGTTGTCACCATGAACAGAATATTTTCAAGATGGGTGGTTTGCTCAAGCGTATGCCTGTTACATCGATAACTTTTGCAATC
>JAKVCN010000062.1 GCA_022448585.1 Puniceicoccaceae bacterium
ATGAGGTTTATTACCCAAGTGGTAGGAAAAACCACCTTTTTTATGCTTTTTTTGCCAGTGACCCTCAAGGGCTAGAAATATGTACCCATCCTGCCAATTCCAATGGAGCTTATTATGGATCGGATTTAGTGGGTGCTTAGCTGGAAATTTAGCGGGGTCAGACTGATTAATTTCCGGTTCCAGGCCAATTAAAAATTCGATTGCAGTTAATTTAAGCGGGGGTAGGTCCGCCAGATCGATACTTGTGATCCCCGCTTCAAAATCGATGAGTCCGTACCAATTGTGTAGTATGTGCTCGCTTCCAGTACTATCAATGAGGACAGGTTCTGAAACAAGATAAGCGATGCGACTGAGCGAAAGGCTCGAGTTGTTTCGGGCTGCGTGCCAAGATTCAGAGAGTGATACTTGCCTTGCTTCCCATTTAGCTACAAATTCAATACTTAACTGAGCCCCATTCAATGATACCAGTAGCAACAGTGTGAGCCCTGTAATTCTTAGGGTCATGGAACCGTGTAGGTATTGGTCGCGTTGAAGGTTCTGCTTGAATTATTTGCTCCACGAAAGGTTACCACCATTGAATAGTCACCAGAACTTAAGCCTGCAGCAACTGGGTTAAAGGTTACTTTGACAAAATATTGGTTGGGTGAGCCGGAGCTATCAACGCGTGAAGCCGAAGATCCACTATTAAGCGTGCTTGTATCAAAGCTAGCTTCCTGGCCGCCAATGGTCACGGCTTGGGGGTGTACAGGGTTGCCTGCATTGTTGCCTCCTGCCCGAACTAGTGGTGGCACCGAATCGGTATTATTATCGATCAATTCCAGATAGACGGTTTCGCTGCTACCACTTCCATCGGCGGGGTCGCTGTAGCCACCACCCAAGCTAGCATCCATAGCAATGAAGAAATCATAGGCTATTGTTTCGATTGAATTGAGCGCACTGGTGTTGAGTGGTGACTGCTCGTTAGAGTCCTGCGAAATATTATAAAATTCATAGCTTGGGTTATCGCTAGAGCTCAACGGGTCACCATGGATGATGAGTTTAAATTCGGGGTAATCAGCGCTCAAAAGGGCCCGACCACTTCCAACGGTGTCTCCAAACTTCTCTGCCACGACTACGCGACTACTTGAATCGCCTCCACTTAAAATGGGAATTAGGCTATTGGAATCAATTGCACCTACTGCGCTCGTAGCAGTCGAAGGGTTGATGCCAGCTAGTTGTAAGATAGTACTAAACAAATCGACACAGTGTACCAGTGCATCAGTACTGGAGCCATCGCTAAGAGTAATGTCTGGCCCAGATATTATTAGCGGGACATGAATGCCTCCTTCATAAAGATCGGCTTTCGCATTACCGTTCCCATACGGTAACTGAGCTACTTGACTAGGGGAGCCATTATCACCAATAATAATTACATTGGTATTGTTTAGATCGATATTCTCCAGCAAGCGCCCAATCTCTGTGTCCATTGCCTCAAGCATGCGGCAGTAAAGGCTCGTATTTGAACTATCACTTGGATTTGTGTAGCCTCCTGGAGGCGCAAGATTGGCAGGTGGTTCATGAAAAGGTGTGTGGGGAGCATTTAGCGCAAGCCAGCAAAACCAAGGACTACCTAGAGCATTACTATTGATCCATGCCACCGCATCATCAATTTGGTCCGTAGTGGTGTAGATGCTGTAGTTGCTTGTGGTACTCGCTACGCCATTAATCACTTCAGTCTTTGTCCAATCGAGATAACTGCCAGTATTGGGGACACCGCCTTGGAGTATGCCTTTAAAATAATTCCACCCTCCTCTTGTATAAGGGCCTGTGGATCCACCTCCCAGATGCCATTTGCCGAAAGTGGCCAATGCGTAGGAGGAGCCTTCTTGGGTAAAAATTTCTGGTATGGTTAATTCGGAAGCAGATAGGATATTGTTAGTATTGGGGTCACCCACTCCATGCCTAAAGGGATGCCGGCCAGTTAATATGGTGGCTCGTGTGGGCGAGCAAATTGGCTGCGCATAGGCGCGGTTAAACTGGAGACCTGTGCTAGCTAAGCTTTGTAAATTCGGCATGTTTGGCAGCGTCAACCCGACGCTTGCATTGTGAACAGGGCTCCAGTCATACCCCCAATCATCAACAATAATTAATAGGATGTTATTTCCTGTGTCTACAGGGCTGGTACCGACAGTTAGTGTAGCATCGAAGCTTTCACTGAAACCATCAAAAGTGACCTCTAATTGGTAGTTCCCATCACTGAATGCGTCTAAGTCGACACGTAACTGAATCTGGTCTTGAGTGGGACGACCTAAGTAAGTTACGGAGTTGCCTTCCAGTGAAATACTTGAAGGATCGACGCTTAGGTCTGCAGGGGCAGTGCCGGCGCCTGAAAGAGTTAAAGTGACAGTAGAAAAGCTTGTGTAGTCTAGAGTGGAATAATCAAATCCAGTCGAATCAAAAGCCTCTAAAGCAGTTTGATTAAGTTTATAGAACCGCTTATCTTGTGCGTTGAGCATGTTTATTTCTGTAAAAGCAGGCTTATTGTTATTAGCCTTTATTATTTCATTTGATATTTTCCAATAGGCTAAGTCTGAACTATAGCTTACTTCGTAACTGCCGCCTTCTATTGCATCCCAAGTGACGGTGACATCACCAGCTGTGTAATTGGGCACGATACTTTCAGTTAGTAGCTGTTTTTCTGGCCCACCTTCGAAATATTTAACTACGGTCTCATGGATCGCATCGATATCTGAACCGCTTGGATCACCGTAGTACCAGCGTCCAATGTTGTAGGGAAAAACGGGCGTACCATCCGACTCAATTGTAATAAAGTAAGCGTAGGTTCCATTCGGAAAGTCAGGAGTTTTGCAAAAACGCCCATTGTAGAGGTCGAGATCAAAATCACTGCCAAAGGAGAGGCCGAGGTCGCCCTTGTATGCATAATCTTCAATATAGTGACCAAGCGGATAATTAGCTATACCCACATCAGGACCCTCTTGACCAGTTGCTAAGCCTGGTCCAATGCTTTGCGCTGTTACTGCCCAGGCAGGAAGACTTGTGCGCCCTGTCAAATTTAAATTGGTGCTACCGTTTGAGCCATCACGCTTTTGATAGCCAGACAGCATGCGCCGTACTGAACTAGAGGCATCATTTGGATCACTGTAACCGTACGGGCCATAAATTGGGTAGCCATCTCTCACCCATCCGATAATTGGAGAGTGGGACGGGGCACTTACATTTTCAGAATAAGTGTTCCTGGTGCTATCATAGTCTACGTGATCGCCTAGCAGAAAGCGTAGCCCTGGGGGGTTGGCATGGTAGTGATAATTGGACCCAGCTTGGTGAGCATTTCCAGCATCAAAAGTGACACTTTCGTTTACATAGGCATCACGATTCCAGATGCCGTCTCCGCGAAAGCTAGTATTTGGCCTTGCATCAGAAGCATTACTATTTGAGTAAGAAAAAGCATCTCGATTATCAAACATAGCTACCCCATCTACAAAATATCCAATCGCACCAAGGCCAGTTAGAGTATTATCTATTGCAGGGCTTGGACTTCTGGGAAATCGATACAGCACCGCTCGATTGGCAGGATAATTTGGAAAAATATTTGACTTTGCAGTATCAAGGTACCAAGGACCCATCACATAACTAGCTAAATTGCTGGAGCGTATGTAGACCCAATCGTTCGAGTAGCTGACTTCATGTACACCAGCATAAGTAGGTAAAGATTGATTGCCTTGGCCTCGACTCCATACGCTAACTGCATTTTTTGAATTTTGATCGTCAAGGGTTTCGTAAATACGCGCATATTGACCGCTCGCCGTGGTGTACCACGATGAAATTTGTGGATCCTCTCCAAAAATGAATCCAGTAGCAAAGAATAACGCCGTTGCTATGAGGGGGTAAGTAGATTTTGAATAGAGCAAGTTAAGTTTAGATTTTTAGTCAATATTTCGATTTTTTCTATCTAATTGATTAAAAAAGTAACGGTATGTATTACTTTTTGTATTTTAAAGCAGTAGCTATAAAATTTGCAAAAAGTGGATGAGCCGCATTTGGCTTAGACTTAAATTCTGGATGAAATTGTACTCCTACGAACCAAGGGTGCTCTGCAATTTCAATAATCTCGACAAGATCACGATCTGGGTTCGTTCCTGCTATGCGTAAACCTGATTTCTTAAGCTGATCACGGAACGCATTATTAAATTCATATCTATGCCTGTGGCGCTCTTCGATATTTGCTTGTCCGTAAGCATGGATACTAAAGCTGTCGTCAGAAAGCGTACATGGGCAGGCGCCCAGACGCATATTACCACCCTTAGTAGCGAGGTCTTTTTGATCCTCCATAATATCAATTACTGGGTATTCAGTTGCTGCATTAAATTCTGTACTATTGGCATCTTTGAGGCCAGCTACATGCCTTGCAAATTCTATGACTGCGATCTGCATGCCAAGGCAGAGTCCGAAATACGGAATGCCTTGCTCGCGAGCAAATTTTGCTGCTGCGATTTTACCTTCGGTACCGCGGTCTCCAAAACCACCAGGAATGAGGATGCCGTCAAGATTCGCTAAATATTTCGCAGGATCTTTTTCGATGTCTTCTGCATCTAGACGCACAATATGTACGGCGCTGTCGTTTGCTATCCCAGCATGAATAATTGATTCGTATACAGATTTGTATGCATCCTGTAATTCAATGTACTTTCCAACGACTCCAATTTCAACTTCATGGCTAGGTGCTTTAAGTCTGCGAACAACGTCATGCCATATCTGCATATCACTATCAGGCGCTTTTAATTTTAAATGTTCGACGACTAGGTCATCAACTTTCTCAGCTTTTAAAGCTAAAGGAAGTTCATAAATGGACGTTTGGACATCCATTTCTTCGATTACTGCGCGAACAGGAACATTACAAAATAACGACAGCTTCTCGCGCATTTCGTCAGTCATTGGCTCCTCCGTGCGACAAACTAAAATGTCTGGTTGAATTCCAATTTCGCGTAATTTTGCGACGGATTGTTGGCTTGGTTTTGTTTTTAATTCTCCTGCAGCTTTCAAGTAGGGCAGAAGCGTGCAGTGTAAAAAGAGAACGTCTTCGCGATCTACTTCCAGTGCAAACTGACGCATTGCCTCTAAAAAAGGCAGCCCTTCAATGTCTCCAATTGTACCACCAAGCTCAGTGATCAAAACATTTACATCATCACTAGTTCCTTTATAGATTCTATCTTTAATCTCATTAGTAACATGTGGAATTACTTGTACGGTAGCTCCTAAATAGTCTCCGCGTCGTTCTTTTAGTATTACTTTTTCATAGACCTGACCTGAAGTAAGATTGTTAAGTCGGCTAAGTTCACCGGTTGTGAAGCGTTCGTAGTGCCCCAAGTCGAGGTCAGTCTCTGCGCCGTCATTTAGCACATATACTTCACCATGTTGAAATGGGCTCATGGTGCCAGGATCTACATTCAAGTAGGGATCAAACTTTTGTAAACGCACACGAAGTCCACGTTGCTCTAAAAGTGCTCCAAGCGCAGCAGCAGTTAGCCCTTTGCCTAGCGAAGAAACAACGCCACCGGTTACAAAAATATACTTCATGGACTAACTTTGTATCTAAATGTTAAGCAGTACAGTTTGTAGTGCTTCTCTCGGAGATCGATTAAATTAGTCGTGGTATGGTGTTGGCAACTCTAATTAATTATAGGATGATGTATTTGTTTTTGTGTAATCGCTTATAGAGTGGTGTTTGTGAAGGCGTTGCGCCACGTCTGGTTGACCTATGAAAAACGTTTTTTATGTACGTAAGCATTTCTAATGCATATAATGTTATTTTCTTATAGATTATTATATTAGCGCTACTTATTTGAAAAGGTACGCTTAATCACTAGATCTTTTTACTGAACACTCTTAAAAATGTATACTATAGGTAGCTTTTTTTCGTCCACAATTGGGCGAAAAATACTGATGGCTTTAACTGGCTTAGTTTTAGTATTTTTTGTTTTGGGCCATATGCTTGGAAACCTTCAAATATTTTTAGGTCCGGATGCGATCAATGCGTATGCGTACAAACTACACGAAGTATTGCCTCCTTCGGCACTATGGGCTGTGCGTTTATTTTTACTTGTTTGCATTACAGTGCATATCTGGATGGCTGTCTTACTCACTGTTGAAAATCGTCGGGCACGTCCTCTAGCATATTTGAAAAAGCGTCCAGTACAAGCAACGTATGCGTCTCGCACGATGCGTATGAGCGGAATCATTTTATTCGCATTTATTATTTTTCATATTGCTCACTACACTGTGCGCACAGTGCCTGGAATGCTGTATAATGAGCCTAATGTATTGGATCTAACTAAAGTGCCTTTAGTTAAGGACGGGCTTGCAGTTGTCAAAGAAGGTGAGACGGTACCAACCTTCAATGTCTACGATATGATGGTGGATGGATTTGAAGTTTGGTGGGTTTCGGCATTCTACATTATAGCCACTGGGCTATTATGCCTCCACCTAACTCATGGAGTGAGCAGTATGTTTCAGACAGTCGGTTTACGCAATCAATTATGGCGGCAGCGCCTCGACCGCGTGGCTTTAATATATGGCTGGGTCGTGTTTTTAGGGTTTGCAATTATTCCTGCCGCTGTCCTGAGCGGGTTACTGAAGAATGACCCTCGCTACGAACAAGCGATCAGTGCTGCGCACCCTAACATCCCAAAATAATTGATGATAGTACATGATTGATTAATATATTTAATATGAATTTAGATTCCAAAATTCCTGAAGGCCCAATTTCCGAGAAGTGGTCTTCTCACAAGTTTAATATGAAGCTGGTCAATCCAGCTAACCGCCGGAAGTATACTATAATTGTTGTCGGTTCAGGCTTAGCGGGCGGTGCTGCTGCAGCTAGCTTGGCAGAGCAGGGTTATAATGTATCTTGTTTTTGTTATCAAGATAGTCCGCGCCGAGCACACAGTATTGCTGCTCAAGGAGGTATTAATGCCGCAAAGAACTATCAAAATGATGGCGATAGTGTACATCGGTTATTCTATGACACAGTAAAAGGTGGGGATTATCGCGCACGCGAAGCGAATGTGCACCGCTTGGCGGAGGTCTCCGTAGACATTATTGATCAATGTGTCGCTAACGGTGTGCCATTTGCTCGTGAATATGGTGGTTTGTTGGCAAATCGTTCCTTTGGCGGTGCACAGGTTTCACGTACCTTTTATGCTCGTGGCCAAACAGGCCAGCAGTTGTTACTTGGTGCTTACGCTGCTCTTAGTAAGCAAATTGGGTTGGGTAAAATTAAAATGCACAACCGTCATGAGATGTTGGACGTGGTTAAGGTACACGGTCATGCAAAGGGGATTATTGCTCGCAATATGGTGACTGGTGAGATTACGCGCCACGCTGCTGACTGTGTGGTCTTAGCTACGGGTGGCTATGGCAATGTTTTCTTTCTCTCGACCAATGCACAAGGGTGCAATGTTACAGCAGCTTATCGAGCCCATAAGCGCGGCGCTGGATTTGCTAACCCTTGCTACACACAAATACACCCGACCTGTATACCGGTGCATGGAGAACAGCAATCGAAGCTAACTTTGATGTCAGAATCACTAAGAAATGACGGTCGAGTTTGGGCACCAAAATGTGCGAACACTGCAAAATTAATTCGTGAAGGTAAACTTCAAGCCAATGATGTGCCTGAGGCAGAGCGTGATTATTATTTAGAACGTAAATACCCTAGTTTTGGTAATTTGGCTC
>JAKVCN010000063.1 GCA_022448585.1 Puniceicoccaceae bacterium
GATGTATCCTGCATACTGGGAGGCAGACCAGCTATACGACTTAAATGAAGACTTATACGAACAGCAGAATTTATCACAGCACCCAGACTACCAAAATCAATTAGAGAAAATGCAAAAGGAATTGCAGTTAGTGATTTCTACTTTGCCGCATACTTTTGGTGAATTTGGTACTAATCGTGATTAACTTCGATGAAAATCATCGCCTTTTTTTTAGCATGTTTTGCCTGCAGTGTGTTGGCTGCCGAGCGCATGAATGTGTTGCTTTTTATCGTAGACGATTTGAGACCAGAGTTAGGATGTTATGGAGCTGATTACATTGTATCTCCAAATATCGACCAGCTTGCAAGAGAGGGCACCTTGTTCGAGCGTGCTTATGTGCAGCAACCAGTATGTACCGCCTCGAGGGCAAGCTTCCTTACAGGGTTAAGACCTGACACGACGGGCACTGACTATCCCTACTCAATTTATACGGTGGAAAACCTTTTGGAGGGGGATCGACCCTCTTTTTTACGCTACTTTATGAATCAAGGCTATTATGTTCGGGGAGTAGGGAAGATTCATCATGGATATCACGAGGACTTTACAGAGAATTCTTACAGCGCTGGTTATGGAACGAAATACTTGGATCCGAGCTTGAAAAAATTGAGCAAGAAGGATCGTCCTCCGTATGAATTTGCTGATGTAGATGATGATTTCTACGACGACGGAAAAAATACGCTGGAGGCAGTCGCAACCTTGCAGCGTATGGCAAATCAAAAGAAGCCATTCATGTTGGCTGTAGGCTATTGGAAGCCGCATCTGCCTTGGTGTGCCCCGAAAAAGTATTGGGATCTCTACAAGGACATAAATGTCCCTCTTTCGCTAAATCCGGCACATCCTAAAAATTCACCTGCTTATTCGACTGACTGGTGCAATCTTCAGAAATATAAGCTTCCTGAATCCCCTAATGAATTGTTGGTCGGCGACCAAGGTGTCGCCCGCACTATGAAGCGCGCTTATGCGGCTTGCGTATCCTATGTGGATGCCCAAGTGGGAAAGATTATGGATGAATTAGAATCACTGGGATTACGCGACAATACTTTGGTCATGCTGATTTCAGATCATGGCTGGCATTTAGGAGAGCAAGATCATTGGGGAAAATCCACAAACTTTGATAACTCTATTCGAGCGCCGATGATTATCTCAGCTCCGACAGTAAAACCGAATCAGCGTACCAGTGCCTTAGTTGAATATGTAGATATATACCCAACTTTATGTGAACTTGCAGGGCTGCAGTCACCAAGCTACTTGGAAGGAAATAGTGTCGCTCCTTTACTTGAAGAGCCTTCGCGTCAATGGAAGACCGCGGTATTTAGTCAATACCCGCGGGGGTGGCCGCGGGCAAAATTTGAGGGTTTTTCGATCCGCACGGAACGCTACAATTATATTCAGTGGCGCGAACTGGATGGATCATTTAAAGGCCATGAGCTATATGATCATAGTAGTGACCCCGCCGAGTCTATTAATGTAGTCGATAGTAATAAGTATCGTGAGGTAGTAGAAAGTTTGAAGTCACAGCTAGTTGCTGGTTGGAAGGCAGCTTTACCAAGTGGCATAGAAAATCACTCTGACAATCCTGTGGCGCCAGATTTTTTACCCTGGGGCAAGGAGGCAACTTTTGGACCCTATGCCAAACAAAATGGAAAATGATTTATGAAACTTTTTAGTATATTAATTATTTTATTCTGTTCGTCTCTTACAGCAAAGGACAAGAATGTTCTGTTCATTGCAGTTGATGACTTGAAGCCCTTACTTAATTGCTATGGTTATAACTACGCGGTGTCGCCAAATATAGATAAGTTGGCAGGAGATGGTACAATTTTCTCAAATGCGCATTGTCAGCAAGCGATCTGCGGACCATCGCGTGTGAGTTTGCTCACTGGATATTTTCCAGATACAATTGGTATATATGGTATGGGTGGGGGTAAATATAAGCTACGCGAAATGCATCCTGACATTCTGACAATACCTCAGCATTTTAAGAATAATGGCTATGCAACGATCGGAACTGGCAAGATTTTTGATCCGAGGAATGTCGAGGATGACTGGCATGGTGCGCAGGATGTCATCTCATGGACTGAATTTTTTGGAAAGAATCCTTATAATCAGCTTACTGGTGGTCCTAAGGCAGGGCACTATCACGACCCCAAGGTATTAGCATTGGCTAAAGTTCTTGAGGCAGAGGGGAAGGGGAAGGGCTTAAAAGGCAAAGAGCTACGCAATTATATGCGCGATCGTGGCGCAGGTCCTGCCGTGGAAAACTTTGACGTGCCAGATGACGCCTATAAAGACGGCGGGATTACGAATCGCGGCTTGCAGCAACTCGAGCGATTCAAAGATTCATCGCAACCCTTCTTTCTTGCGCTGGGTTTTTTGAAACCACATCTGCCCTTTGTAGCTCCAAAAAAATATTGGGACCTATATGATCGGGAATCTTTAACATTAGCACCTTTTCAGCAACTCCCTGCAGGCGCTCCAGCTTGCTCGGTTGGCGATTATGTAGAGGCTCGCACCTACGGTGGTGTACCTAAAGATGGACAGATAGCGGAGGCAACGCAGCGAGAACTTATTCATGGCTACCTAGCGTGCGTCTCGTATATAGACGCTCAAATCGGTAGGCTTGTTGCCAAGTTAAAAGAAATTGGAAAGTATGATGATACGGTCATAGTATTGTGGGGTGACCACGGATTTCACCTTGGCGATAAGCATCTTTTTGGTAAGCACACTAATTATGAAGAGGCGACACGTTCACCTTTGATCATATCAAATACGGGCATGGGATCTGGCGCTATTTGCGATAGTCCGGTGAATTTGATAGATATTTTCCCAACGCTCTGCGATTTGACTGGGCTAGCTACGCCGCAAGGAATCGACGGAGTAAGCTTGGTTCCTGCTCTAGACGATGCTTCGGTTAATATCCAAGAGTACGCATCCAGCTTGTATCCTAATAAAGGTTACATGGGCATTGCTATTCGCACAAAGCAATTCCGTTATGTGGCCTGGTATAAGGGGTGGAAGAAGCCAGGCTGGTGCGGAAACCGTTATCGTAAGGAACCCGAATTTGTTGAGCTATATGACTATGTTCAAGATCCCTCAGAGACCAAGAACTTTTCGGGGCAGGCATCATACGTAGAGATCGAAGCGCGCATGAGGCAATTGAGCCTTCAACACGTTGCCTACACACAAGGAAAACAGTTTAGAGAACTGTAAGAATGAGACGAATAATTTAAATTTAGCTTATTAACTATTCGGCTTTAGTATAAGGAGTAACTATCTTTTAGATTGCCGTAGTCTAACTGATAATTAATTATTCTTTAATCATTTTTTTGTATATTTTTTTCAACCTTAAAAGTCATGCTTATTAATAACCTATTGCCCTATCTCGTAGTCTTTCTATTAACGTTTACCACAGCAAATGCGCAGTTGTCAGTTGTCTTTGGCTCTGAACAAGGCGCGCCAAGAGAAGCATCACCGTCAGGTAGTCCACCGCCTGAACAAGGTAATGATGTAAATATAACCGAGATATTTAGTACTACGTTGGGCATCAACAACAGGCAGAGTGCTGCAAGTATCAACTCAGTAACAGCGGGCACTAGTATAAATAGTCCTTACACTGTTGGAACTTTAAATACTGCTAATCCAGCAGGGGTTTCATTTGATATTGTTTTTGCTGTCAGTGCGAATAGCAATGCAAATGACCAAAATGATGGATTAGGTGTACATGGTGGTGGATCTAACAATGCTATCGATAATTACTTTGTTGGTAGAAACTCTAATGTTAACCAAGACGCGAGTCTCACGAATCAAGAAGCAAATTTAGAATGGATATCTATCAAATTAGATAATGTTACAGGCTTAGCCCCGGGCGAGCAGTTAGTTTTCACAGAGCTGTACACTCTCTTCGCCACTCCAAGTACTAGTAGCAGGCAGCCAGAGACTTATCGATTAACGAAAGAATTCGATCTTGCTCCAACTGCTGCCGATCAAAGTATTTTTGGAAAAGCTGTTGGCGGAAAAAACTCTGTGGGCGGTCGTAATAGTCAATACCATCGCTTTGAAATTAACAGCTCCCAATTCACGATAGGTTCTGGCACGCGTGTTGATGAAAGTGGGGAGGCAATAGCTAACTCATTTATATTAAATGGGCTTACAATAGATGTGGTTAAAGTACCTTAATTGAGTAACTACACACAAATTATTAACTTGCTACAATTGGCGTTCTAGCAGCGCCTTCGCGGCTGAATCATCTAGTTTTATAATTATCTGGATACTCTCGATACACTCTTTGTGTGTTGGGTTTATTTTGTATTCTAATGCGAGTACTTCTAAACTGTAACTCTAACTATTAGCTATTCACATTTTAATATAGTCGAGGATATCTATCGACAGAGTACTATGCTGTTTGTTTAGAATGTGGGGATTACTAGTTTCTACAATTTTACGCATTTACTAGAAATTAACGATTCAATGTCACACAATTTTCCACAAAAAATGCAGGTCGTGAAAGGCGTACTACGCACTACTGATGGTGCAGAAGTTTGTTTGTGGGGCAGTAATTTTCAGCCCAATCTCTTTTGGGAGTATAAGTTTCGTATGGAGCACTTGGGATTTACGCAGTCGCTAGATACTATGAAGCAACTATGTGACGATGGCCTTAAAGATATGAAGCAGATGCGCTGTACTGTCATTCGCTGTCATTTAACTCCCTCTGACTTTACGGATGCAGCAGGTAATTTAGTCGAAAACATGTGGCTTGATATGCTTGGCTACATGATCGCAAAAGCCCGTGAATACCGCATTTATGTTTATATCACTTTTATTAATCAAATGGACTTTACCTTGATCGAGGAGTCCTTTGTGGCAAATGCGACTCGGGAGGAATGGATTTTTGATCCACATGTCGTGGAAGCGACCCATAATTATGTGCGTCAGTTAATGAACTACAAGAATCCCTATTCAGGCCTTTATCTTAAGGACGACATGACAATTGCTGTTTGGGGACTCATTAACGAGCCAGAGTATCTAACTTACGCTCAAATGATGTCGGATAACAGAAAGAAGGCCGCTTTTAAGGATTGGTTAGAGCTGAGCGATCATCCTTGGAACGATGTATACTATGGAAAATATCGCGAAGAGATAGTACGTACTTATATTGATGAATTGCACGACCTACTGCGCGATGTAGGTGCCGAACAACCCGTAGTTTGGAATTGTAATTGGCCACGTATGATTGATGGACGAAGTGATGTTTTTCGTGCAGTCGCAACCTCAAAAGCCGATGCGGTTTCATTTTGTCTCTATCCAGGTCAAGATGACGTCGGAGATCCATTTGTAGATAACCCAGTTGATACCAGTAGTAAAAATTATTTACCCTATCTAAAGCATTGTTATGAGGACTACCTTCATCTTGGGTGGTTACGCTCAGAGCAGTTTGCTAGTAAGGCAAAGCTGGTATACGAATTTGAAACAATGTATAACGCTACTAGTTCATATTTGCACCCAGCAATTGCTAAACTCTTTAGGTCTTTGGGAGTGCAGATGGCCACCATGTGGACGCATACTTTCAATCATTATGCTCCATACCAAGGTGGCTCGCATGTATTGAATCTGAGAACGACGCCTAAGAAGGCCGCAAGTTATATAATTGCTGGAGAAGTGTTTCGTTCTTTGCCGCGCAACTTTGAATTTGAGTTGAGCGATCAAACAGAGGATGTATTCGGTGATTTTGCGCTCTCTTTTGATAAGGATCTGTCTGTTAGTCGTGCGAATAATACTTTTATGCACTCTGGAGATATTGCATGCTGTCCTTTGGAATTAACTGGCACACCAAAGCAAATCGTCGGTTATGGTAATTCCCCCTACGTTGAGTACGAGGGTACGGGACTCTATTTTATTAATGTGTTGGACGAATCAGTGGAGGTCGAACTGCTGCCTCACTCGAAACGCTTGCGTAATATCTGGGAGTGGCATATAGACGCACAGCCGTATGTTGAATTAGATTCGAGCACAGCGCTACCATTCGAGCTGAAATTACCAGGTTTTAGGTCTATATCTTTTAAGAAAAAACCAGGGCGGTATGACTTCCCACTGATCAAGGAGACTATTTCCGCCGATAATGCGCCTACTTCCTTAAAATAGCTTTTTAAAAGTCTAATATGAGTGACAATAACAAGACTAATGCCAAAGACCGTCTGCCGATAGGGCAGAAGTTGGCTGTTGGAGCAGGTGGATTCCCTATTCAAAATGGTGGACTCATCGTTCAATATATGGCGCAGCCAATTTTCCAAATTTTTCTTGGTTTAAACCCAGCCTTATTTGGCTTGGCAATGACTATCCCCCGCATTTGGGATGCTTTTACAGATCCTTTGATGGGGCGCATTTCCGATCGTAGCCAGTCGCGATACGGACGTCGCCGCCCTTACGTGTTCATTGGTGCGTTTCTTATGGCTGTGAGTTTTATAAGTATATGGATGGTACCGGAAAACATGAGCGATATGGGTATTTTCTTATGGTTAACTATAGGAAGTGTATTATTTTTCACAGCTTTTACCATCTATTCGGTACCTTTCAACGCGCTAGTTTATGAGCAAACACCTGATTACCATGAACGCACGCGCTTGATGTTTTATTTAGCACTTTTTTATAATATAGGAAATTTATGTGTTAACTGGTACGTACCCGCGACAAATTGGAGTGGTTTTGAAAGCCCGCTAGCGGGGGCTCGTTGGATAGCGCTGGGCTTATCGTTAACCGTATTTTTAGGCCTTGGTATTTTACCAGCGATTTTTGGAAAAGAGCGATTTTACAAGGTCGCTCAAAAAGAGAAAAAAGAAATTGGGTTTATCAAAGCGATCGGGCAAGCCGCCTCTTCAAAGCCAATGCTGGGCTTGGTTGGCATTGTATTTGCGCTCAATTTTTGTGGGACCATAGCTGGTAGTATCGCGATGTACATTGTAATTTATTATGTAAAAGCAGGTGATGTAGCTGGCGGATTGGTCTTAAATGCGATGAATGGAACAGGCTTTGCTATCGTTGGTTTTTTAGGCATTTTTGCGTTACGCTGGTTGGCGCTTAGATATGGCAAACGTCAAGCGATGTGCTGTGTGCTTCTACTAACCGCTATTGGAGGAGTTTCCAAATGGTTTATTTTCACTCCAGAATATCCTCATCTGCTTTTATTAGATGCTGTATTAAATGGTCCTGTTTGGGTTTCTCTTGGAGTAATTGTTCCTTCAATGATTGCCGATCTATGCGATTGGGACGAACATAAATTCGGCGAACGACGTGAAGGTGTTATTAGCTCTGTATTTACTTGGATTACCAAATTCGGTACATCCTTTACATTTCTAGTCTCGGGAGTCGCTTTATACTTTAG